>JAISDR010000096.1 GCA_031264645.1 Prevotellaceae bacterium
CCTGTTGCATCCAATGATTCGGCAACGGGACGGGCACAAAATCGCCGTGTTGAAATATACATACTTGCCAATGCCCAGATGATTCAGTCGGCTCAGGAAGGAAATTTGAAATGACATAAAGCATTTGATTGCGTCGAACGTCGTTTATACTGCGAATTCGATTGATATCTCGGCAGGTATTTCAATAAATTTATATAATTTTGCCGAGCATATTTTAGTATTTTATGATGAAAAAGTTAAAGTATATACTTATTATATTGGCGTTTATGTTTACATGCTCCGTATATGCCCAGATAGTAAATCCGGGGGCGGATTATGAAACTGTAACCTACAATCCGGATGTTAAGGATTCCACATTTATCTTTACATACTTTTCGTCGAGCGCTAATACTCCGGTTTTGAAGGCGAAAAGCATGGACAATAATCCTGCCGATTTCAGATGGTATCGTTTTAATAATTCGACTAAAACCATAGAGTCCACACCGTTCAGAACCGATATTGGCATCAGGGAATCCAGTGTTCCGGCTGGAGAAGGCGGATATATGCTTGTGATAGAAAACGAAGAGATAATCGACACATTCAGATCCTGGGTGTTTTATGACGTTATTGATATCGATTCTGTTTCGTATATACAAAACTGCGAATACCTGCAGCTTACAGCCCATGCTTCATCCAACAGGAACAATTTTTCCGCTTATGACTATACCGATTTTTGTGATTTGGACAATGTCAGGGAAAGATATATCAATAACACTTATACTGTAGAATGGAGTTCGGATACAGACATTTACGAAGGTTTGTCCAATGTTCCCCAATCATGGAAAAGAAAGACAAATTCAATGATGACCAGGATATCGTCGGCTAATGAACCTTCGGAAGCGGACAGACCTCTTGTCCCCGGACTGTCGGCGCCTTTCAGGGATGCGAAATATTCGGTGAAGATAAGAAACGTATTCGGCAATGTTACAGAAGAATATACGACCAGACTGATTCCTGCGATGGGTATGTATGCGATGTTTGATGTGCTTGTTCCGGACGATTTCGGAGTTTTTGTACCGACGACTAATCTCAGCGGCGAGGCTTTATGGCGCATGAAACTGGAAAATAAGAGTATAAACGCAGATAAATTCGAATGGATTGGCTGGAACGACCAGACTATTAACTTCCTTCAAAATGATACCTTGTGGCGGTACTATACGGAAGATATTCTCGACGAAATTGATTACAAGCCGGGCAAATATCCCATAAAACTGTCAGTAGAAAGTACCCGTACGGGCTGTCGTCACAGCAGTTACGCCCTGGACGCCGGCGGGAAGAGGAAAGACATAGACGTCTACAAATCGCTTTTCGCGCCCGAAAGTTTACCTAATGCATTCACTCCCAATGGCGACGGCAACAACGATTTTTTCACATTTCTCAGAGGTCAGGAGCCTGTATCAATGCGTATAATGGATTTGAAGATAGTTACCCGCAACTCTACTCTTGTATATAAATATAAAGGTGAAGTTTCGGCTTGGGAAGGATGGAACGGAAAAATGAACGGTAACGGCTCCGACTGTTCGTCGGGGGTATACTATTATATAATAAGCGGTGAAGGATGGGATGACAAATCCTATTCGGGAAAAACTTACACAGGAGCATTACATTTATTTAGAGGAAATTAGAATGAATATATCAATACCAAAAGGCACGCGCGATTTTTCGCCGGAAGAGATGTCGAAGCGGAATTATATCTTTGACACTGTTAAAAAAGTATTTAAACTTTGCGGTTATCAAGCTATTGAAACTCCGGCAATGGAAAATTTGTCCACATTGATGGGAAAATACGGGGAAGAAGGCGACAAATTGCTGTTCAAAATCTTAAATTCAGGGAACTTCTTGCAGGATGTGTCTTCGGACTTTCTTTCCGGAGATAAATATCTGTCCCTGACAAATAAAATCAGCGAAAAAGGTCTCCGGTACGATCTCACAGTACCGTTTGCCCGTTATGTCGTCCAGCACAGGAATGACATTATCCTGCCGTTCAAACGCTATCAGATACAGCCGGTTTGGCGTGCCGACCGTCCGCAGAAAGGACGCTACAGAGAGTTTTTTCAATGCGACGCCGACGTCATTGGCAGCACATCCCTGCTGAACGAAGCGGAACTGTTGAAAATAATAGATTCGGTTTTTTCGGAATTGGGTATCGAAGTTGTTATAAAACTGAACAACAGGAAAATATTAGGCGGAATAGCCGAAATAATGGAGCAAAGCGAGCGTTTGACCGATATCACCGTCGCAATTGATAAGATTGAAAAGACAGGATTGGAAGCAGTAAAAGAGGAACTTGCAGACAAGGGTATTTCCAGCGAACAGATAAAAATTCTGGAACCTGTTTTGTCCCTCTCAGGCTCAAATGAAGAGAAACTGAACAGGATAGAAGAAATTTTATCCGGCTCCGAAACAGGTTTATCCGGAATCGCTGAAATCAGGACTATACTTGATTATGCGAAACAGCTAAATATTTCATCAACAGTAGAATTAGACCTTTCGCTTGCCAGAGGGCTGAACTATTACACAGGCGCAATTATCGAAGTCAAAGCGAAAGATGTAGACATGGGAAGTATTTGCGGAGGAGGACGCTACGACAATCTTACCGGTATTTTCGGACTGAAAAACGTGTCGGGAGTGGGAATATCTTTCGGCGCCGATCGCATTTATGACGTCTTGTCTGCAAAAAATCTTTTCCCGAAAAATTCATTGGAGTCGACCCGCGTACTGTTCGTAAATATGGGAGCAAAGGAAGAAGTTTACTGCTTGCAGGCATTGCAGGCAATCCGCCACGAAGGTATTGCCGCAGAGATATATCCCGAACAGGTAAAACTGAAAAAACAAATGGAATATGCCGATAAAAGAAATATTCCGTTTGTAGTCATTGCAGGCGAGGAAGAAATGGCGACCGAAGAATTTTTATTGAAAGACATGAACAATAAGTTGCAAAAAAAGTTGCCTTTGCGACAATT
>JAISDR010000123.1 GCA_031264645.1 Prevotellaceae bacterium
AAAGCGGTGACAACACTGGCGCAAAACAAGTCGGACGAAATTATTATTATTCGAAAGTGTACTGCGCCTGATGAAAACGCAAAAATGATTTATGATAAACTTGGATACAAATATGCCCCCTTTAAAATAAAAAAATCTGTAGTACACAAATCTATATTCGAAAAAAAATATCCCCCTGAACACTTGGATTTTAATTCATCTTAGGCTGCAATGTGGGTTAATTTTATTTTTTATGTATAAGTTTTTTTTACAAAAATGGCACTTAGGTGCAATGGAGACCAGAGACCATTCAAAAAACGGGGCGAGTCCGAAAAGCCATACGATTAGGGAAAATTTTATACTGTTTGTTTTAATAGTGCTAAGCATTTCGTCGTGTTCTCCTTATATGCTGCTAACTACAAGTCAGAGAGAGATGATAGGAGAAAACTTTGACAGAACATTTAAGGGCGGTAAGGGTAAATTTTATCTGGATAGCATTAAAGGTTTCGATATTGGTCCGATTATAAAAACAAAAAACTGCCTTTTTCAGGAGGCAGTTTTTTAATTTTAACAAAATATCAAATATTAATATCTGTTATTACGGTTATAACCACCACCATTGTTGTTACGACCGCCTCCTCCACGGTTTCCGCCTGAACGGGCATTATTAAATGGAGCTTTGTTCCTGGGGCGTTCTTCCCTTGGGCGGGCTTCGGCGACGGAAATTGCTTTTCCGTCCAATTCCGCGCCGTTTAGTGCGCTGATTGCTTCATCTGCAGAATCGTCGTTTGACATTTCTACAAATCCGAATCCGCGGGAACGACCTGTGAATTTGTCCATAATAATCTTGGCTGAAACTACTTCGCCATATGCCTCAAAGGCCTCTTGCAAATCTTCGCTATTGAGTTGATAACTCAAATTAGAAACGAAAATGTTTTTCATTGTAAAAAAATTAAAAAATTATTAAAACATGCTTTGATTCAGGAGAAAAACGGGAGAAAGTCTTTAACAGAAAGCTAATATCCTGATTAAACTCTTGTACCAAATCTTGTGCAAAGGTATAAAATAATTTAATATACCTAAAAAAAAGATTTTTTTTAATCATTTTTTTTGGAATTATATTCGAACATCGTTTCTATTTCCTTTATTGTTAGCGCATTATCTACATTATAATTTCCGGACACAGTACGGCGAAGTTTTTCGAGATATCCTCCGCTTTTCACCGCAATACCCAAATCTCGGGCAAAAGAACGGATATATGTGCCTTTGCTACAATTTATTTTGACTTTCGCCACGGGCGATGTATAGTTGAGCAATTCCAGACTGTAGATTTCAATACAGGCAGGTTTCATTTCCGGGACTTCCCCCGTTCTTGCATATTCATAAGCGCGTTTACCGTCAATCAGTTTCGCCGAAAACAGGGGCGGAATCTGTTCCTGTTTTCCCAAAAACGAAGGGAGGACAGACCTGATTAAATCTTCATTAACATGCTCAAAAGGATATTGAGCGTCAATTCCGGTTTCCAGATCGAACGAGGGAGTTGTAGCGCCGAAACATATATCGGCAACATACTCCTTTTCACCGCTTTGAATAAGTTCGATATTTTTGGTAGCTTTTCCTGTACAGACAATCAGCAAACCGGTAGCCAAAGGGTCTAAAGTTCCTGCATGACCGACCTTTATCTTTTTTATGCCTGCCCTGTTCCGCAGCAGGATTTTTATTTTTCGGACAACGTCTGTCGAAGTCCATGCATAAGGTTTGTCGACCGGCAGGACATAGCCTTCCTTGAAATCAATCATTAAGATTTACTGACCAGGAGCAGGTTTCCGTTAATAACAGATTCGACAACAACCGGTTCTCCCGTTTTCAGAGAATCTCCATCGGTCAGGGCGTCGTATTCACAAATAGAACCGTTGATGGTAATCTGGATTTTTCCCGCCCTCGATCTTTTTCCCAATATCGGGATATAAACCACTGCCGTTTTGCCGATTGCGTCTTTGGAATTGATGTTTCCGCTTTGTCCGAGTTTGCTCATATAATAAAATATCAGCATGACAACCGTAACCAGCAAAAGCCCGCCGAGCGTCGATAAAACAACGATCAGCGCTTCACTTTCCATATTTCCCGACAGCGATATTCCCGCCCAGCTGAAGCCAAGCAGAAAGTTTATCAGATTACGGAACGAAAACAGCTGGAAAGGCGAAGGATCTCCCTCGCTTCCGTCAAACTCCGCTCCCATGCCATCGTGCGCATCCATCCCGACGAACGTCATGACTGTCTGGATGATGAATACTATGGACGAAGGTATTGCAATACACCACAATACTCTTTCAAATACACTTAATGATTCCCAAAATACTTCCATTTTATATTTTTTTTATCAGTTACGGCTGCAAAGATAGGTTTTATTTTCAGTAAAACAACTATGTCGCATAAAATAAATTACGCGACATAAGTTATTAACATATTTATCAACAATTTATCTTACAAAATTAACTGTTCATCGAAATCAGAAATTCTTCGTTGCTTGATGTTTTTTGCAGACGTGTTCGCAAAAATTCCATTGCTTCAACAGAGTTCATGTCGCTGAGATAGTTTCTGAGTATCCATATCCGGTTCATAACGTCCTTGTCCAGCAGCAGGTCTTCGCGGCGAGTGCTTGACAGTGTAACGTCTACGGACGGGAACAGCCTTCGGTTCGACAGTTTTCTGTCAAGTTGCAGTTCCATGTTTCCAGTTCCTTTAAATTCTTCAAAAATCACATCGTCCATTTTTGATCCCGTATCGGTCAGAGCCGTTGCGAGTATTGTGAGCGAGCCTCCGTTTTCGATATTGCGGGCAGCTCCGAAAAAGCGTTTCGGCTTATGCAGGGCATTTGCGTCCACACCTCCCGAAAGTACTTTTCCCGACGCCGGCTGAACAGTGTTGAACGCTCGCGCCAGGCGTGTTATGGAATCCAGAAGGATAACCACATCGTGACCGCATTCGACCAAACGTTTCGCTTTTTCGAGAACGATATTTGCTACGCGCACATGTCTGTCGGCGGGTTCGTCGAAGGTTGAAGCAACGACTTCCGCTTTAACGCTTCGCGCCATGTCCGTAACCTCTTCGGGACGCTCGTCTATCAGCAGGACAATCATGTAAACTTCAGGATGATTGTCGGCTATGGCATTGGCGATGGATTTCAAGAGTACTGTCTTACCCGTTTTTGGCTGTGCAACTATCAGACCGCGCTGTCCCTTGCCTATCGGGGTAAACATGTCTACTATACGGACTGACAGGTTATTATGTCCATGTCCGACAAGATTGAACTTTTCGGTAGGGAAGAGCGGCGTAAGAAAATCGAAAGGCACGCGGTCGCGGACAAAATCGGGATTCCTGCCGTTGATTTCTATTACTTTCAAAAGAGGGAAATATTTTTCGCCTTCTTTTGGCGGGCGCACAATTCCATTTATGGTATCGCCTGTTTTGAGTCCAAAAAGTTTTATCTGTGACTGGGATACGTATATATCGTCGGGAGAGTTCAGGTAATTGTAGTCCGATGAACGTAAAAATCCGTATCCTTCGGCTATAACTTCCAATACTCCAGAGACCTGGATTATTCCCTCAAACTCTATTTTTTCTTCTTTTTTTACGATTCTGTTTTCTTCCATGTTTTCCTCTTCTTCCATTTTCTCAGGTTCCGGTTCAGACATAAACTCCGGCATTGACGGCATTGACGGTTGCTGTATTTTTTCTTGCATTTCTTCCATATAATCCGAAAAACTTTCTTTTGACATTGAAGGCTTTACCAGCCTTTCGGGCGTTGAGTTTGTAATGGAGAGTATCACTTTGTCCTCGCTTTTTTCCTCATTGTCATTCTTTGACAGTTCGGAAACCGAAGACGAAGCAATCAGCTCTTTTCCAATACGTACGCGCTTTGGTCTTCCTACGGGTCGCTTCGGTTTTTCGCTGTCTGCTGAAGAGAAAGCAATCAATTCATTTGAAGCCGGTTCTCCCACGTTCAAGCGTCTCGGTCTGCCCCGTTTCCTGACAGATTCGGTTTTATTTTCATGCATATCAAAGGTATTTTTACCCGATTCATCATCAAGATTTATCTCGTCAGACGAGTCGTCATCCGGTTCTCCGCTCGGAATTTCTTCACCAAGGATATATTTCATCAGGTCTTCTTTTCTGTAAGCCCTGATTCTGGGAACTCCCAGACTTTTAGCAATCTGTTGTAACTCAAGTAGAGTTTTAGAAGCTAATTCTTCTTGTGTAAACATACAATTTAATTTAGTGTACTTCTTATTATATAATGGATTCTATATTCCTGCCCATGATTATATCATAAACACCGTAACAATGACTATAAACGGCTCTTATGTACTAACGTCGAACAATGTAAATTGTTTAAAGTTTTAATGCCGCAAAGGTAGAAAAAATATTTTGATACATTTCATTTTTTTTGCAAAAAATATTTTATTTTTATTATAACTCATTGTATTTCAATTATAAAAAATATTTCATTTTTATAGCAAAGATGTTTGTATCAGCGTACTTTCGGACGTGTCTGAAGGCAAATTACCATCATTTTCCGGAAGATTCCTGTCTAATGGTTCTACAAATTTTGCACTGCCAACTTCGCGCAACGACAGTCTGCGTCCCTTTGCTCTGGGATTTTTGACCGGAACAAATTCTTCCACATCAATCAGTTCCGGCTTGTGATTGACATGCTTCCCTGTGAAGACTATTTCTATCTGCGGATATTTATCTGTTGAAAAATCAACGAAATGCATGGCAGGATTTTCATCAACAAACTGTTCCTTGTTCGTTGATTTATCGAATATTATCCTCTTCGCGTAGTATAATTTCTGCTGTGCGTCGAAATATATCACGGTAAAGACTTCTTCGGGATTTAACTTTTTGATTACTAAAATATCGTCTTCGTATCTGTTTACCAGATCGAATGAGGTTGTATAATAGTACCCTTGTCTGGTAAGCACAAGGATTTTATCGTTCGGGAAAAATTCTCCGAGATACAGTCCCCTGCTTTCGCTGTTCAGCTTGTTTCTTTCGTTGTCAAGCCATATTTTTTGCCCTCCAAGCGTAGATTCGCCTTTTTCTTTCAGGACTATCTTGTGGATGGCGTTTCTGCTGAGTATTACGCCAATAGCGTTTCGTCCCTTCACCGATTGAGTCGAAAAATCAAGTTCTTCTATCGTTTTTTTCAGTCTGGGACGGGGCTTGTAGTATATTTTCAATATTTCCGCTTCACCGTTCGGATTTCCACTGAAATACAAGACCTGCGAATTGGGATTGCCTTTGGTTGCGTCGTATTCCTTGTCGCGCATTATTCCCGTTACATTAAAGCGTTTCATCATGACGGGACCCGTACGCCCGTCGCGGTATATCATATTGTAAACGGTTCGCAAATCATCACGTTTAAAGATATTTATATACAGTATGTCTTTTCCGACAAAAGCCTTTTCCGAAATTTTCGACACTATGTACTTTCCGTTTTTGAAGAACACGATTATTTCGTCAATATCGGAGCAATCGCAAATGTACTGGGCGTTTTCGTCGCGTTTGGCGTCGCCGTAACCTGCAAATCCTTCTTTGAAGTTTGCATAAAGTTTTTGATTGGCTACGACTACTTCCGTCGCTTTGATGACGTCGAAACTGCGGAGTTCGGTTTTGCGTTCTTTTCCTACCCCGTACTTTTTCTTTATTTTCCTGAAATATTCAACAGTGTATGCCGTAAGGTTTTCCAGTGATTTTTTTGCGGCGGCTATTTCTTCTTCAACGTTTTTGATATGCTCTTCGGCTTTTTTGATATCGAATTTCGATATGCGCCTCACGGGTTTTTCGGTGAGCCTGACAATATCTTCACTCGTTATATCCCTGCTAAACAGATTTCTAAACGGCTCGAAAGCTTTGTCTATAGCCAGCAACTGATCCTGCCACGACGCCGAATCTTTTTCGAGTTCGCGGTATATCCTTTCTTCAAAGAATATTTTCTCCAAAGAGGAATAGTGCCAGTCTTCGTTCAGTTCCTCGATTTTGATTTCCAGTTCTCTGCCCAGCAAGTATTTCGTCTGGTCGGCTGACGAGGTAAGAATTTCATTTACAGAAATAAACGCCGGCTTGTCGTTTCTGATTACGCAGGCATACACAGGTATGGATATTTCGCAGTCGGTGAAAGCATACAGGGCGTCAATGGTAACATCGGCAGAGGTTTCCGCCGGCAAATAAATGATGATTTCGACGTTTTGGGCTGTGTTGTCATCAACTTTTTTGATCTTTATTTTTCCCTTGTCTCCTGCTTTTATAATGGATTCAATCAGTCGGGACGTGTCAAGTCCGTATGGTATTTCCGTGATTGAAAGCGTTTTATTATTGCCTTTCGATATTTTTGCCCTTACTTTTACCCTGCCGCTTCTTCGTCCCTGATTGTAATTGCTGCAATCGGCAAAGCCTCCGGTAGGAAAATCGGGAAATATCTCGAACGGCTCGCCTTTCAGATATGCTATCGAAGCGTCGATGAGTTCGTTAAAATTGTGAGGCAGAATTTTCGAAGCCAGACCGACTGCTATGCCCTCCGCTCCCTGCGTAAGCAGCAGAGGAAATTTCACGGGCAAGGTTACAGGCTCTTTGTTGCGACCGTCGTATGTGTCCATCCAGATTGTCGTTTTGCTGTTGAAGGCTACTTCGAGCGCAAATTTCGACAGCCGCGCTTCAATGTAACGGGGTGCGGCAGCTCCGTCTCCCGTCAGTATGTTTCCGAAATTTCCCTGGGTCTCAATCAGTAAGTCTTTCTGTCCCAGCTGTACCAGCGCATCTCCAATCGAAGCGTCGCCATGAGGATGAAACTGCATGGTGAATCCGATTATGTTGGCAACTTTGTTAAACCGCCCGTCGTCCATAGACTTCATCGCATGCAAAATGCGCCGCTGAACAGGCTTTAGCCCGTCTTCAATATGAGGGACAGCGCGCTCAAGAATTACATACGAGGCGTAATCAAGAAACCATTCCTTAAACATCCCGGACAGACGATGCGTCTCGGCTTCGTTTATAAGACTGTCATATTTGCCTGTTTTTTCTATCAATTCTTCACCCAGGGAAATGATCTCATCCCCGTTTTCCTGCTCTTCGAAATTATTATCCTGTTCCAATTTATCAGACATTTGTAATCGTAATCACGTTCAAATTTACCGCCGCAAAGTTAATGCAAAATAATTATAAGCCGCAAAAAA
>JAISDR010000174.1 GCA_031264645.1 Prevotellaceae bacterium
GGCGCACAGACAGCCTACAGCGTCGCGGTGAATAATGTCGGCAATCAGCCCACAGGCGACTTGACCCTTACGCTCAGCGGCGCCAGCAAGGGCGATTTCACTCTGTCGAAAACAGCTATAGCCAGTCTTGCAGCAAATGGAAGCGATAACTTTACCGTCGTTCCGAAAACGGGACTTTCTGTAGGAATATACGCTGCAACTGTAACAGTAAGCGGAGCTAACGGCATATCGGCAAGTTTCGACCTGAGTTTCACGGTGAGCAGGGCAAGTCAAACTGCTCCCGCCGCTCCGACGCTTGCAGGCAAAACCGGAGTAAGCGTTACCCTGAATACAATTACCGGCGCGGAATATCGCAACGGCGCAGGCGGCTCGTGGCAGGATTCGCCGGCATTCGACGGTCTCACGCCGGAGACTGCTTACACTTTCTATGCGAGGATGAAGGGCGGCGACACGCACGAGCCAAGTCCGGCAAGCGCGGCTCTTGCTGTTACCACCGATCCGCGACCGAATTACGGCATTTCGCTGAATCCTTCGGGCAGTCATGATTTCGCAGGCGCGGTTTACGGATACGGCGAACAGACAGCCTACAGCGTCGCGGTGAATAATGTCGGCAATCAGTCCACAGGCGACTTGACTGTTGCGCTAAGCGGCGCCAGCTCCGGCGATTTCACTCTGTCGAAAACAGGCATAGCCAATCTTGCTGCAAACGGACGCGATAACTTCACCGTCGTTCCGAAAACGGGACTTTCCGCCGGAACGCACCTTGCAGGCGTAACAGTAAGCGGAGCTAACGGCATATCGGCAAGTTTCGACCTGAGTTTCACGGTGAGCAAGGCAAGTCAAAACGCTCCCGCCGCTCCGACGCTTGCAGGTAAAACCGGAGTAAGCGTTACCTTGAATGTTATCGAAGGAGCGGAATATCGCAGCGGCACAGGCGTCTGGCAGGATTCGCCAAGATTCGGCAGTCTCAATCCGAATACGGAGTACATTTTCTATGCGAGAATGAAGGAAACCGGCACGCATGAGGCAAGTCCGGCAAGCGAAGGACTTCCCGTCAGTACACCCGACGCTGACGCCGAACTCCTCGGACTTCTTGTCAACGGAAATACGGTGTCCATAGAAAACGGCGAATCGGAGTATATGGCCGGATGCGACGAGATTTCGGTAAGTCTCGAAATCCTTTCTTCCGGTTACGTGAGTGTAAACGAAGTCGAATACGACGGTCGGGATATTCCTCTGACCGGCAATCTGACCGTGATAAATATCCGCATCACGTCCGGCGACGGCGAGAAAGTATACACTCACAGGCTGAAAGTAACAAAATCGCTTGACGCCGGCATGGTACTTTTCCAGAGATGGGATAATGTGATATCCATAATTCGCAATCCTCAGAATAACGGGAATATCAGCGATATCGAGGGTGTGCGCTGGTACAGGGACGGCTACGGAGAGGCGGTCGGCTCGGACTGGTTTATCCGTATAGCGGGCGAGGTGGAGGAGTACCGCGCTGAAATCAGTATTGCCGGCAGCTGGCATAAGGTATGCGGAGTTCCGCGAACAAGGAATGAGACGAAGGTAAGCGCATATCCGAATCCGGTGTCTGTCGGCGACAATCTGACTCTGCTGATACCGGAGGATTTGAGGGGCGGATACGTTAATGTCATCAGCATTTCCGGCTCGACGGTGAAACGGAAATTGCCTGTACCCGACAAGCTTAATACGATAAGCGTCGCGGACTGGTCGCCGGGCGTTTACCTGCTGAACGTCGTCGGCGCTAACGGAAACAGTGAAACAGTAAAAATAATAGTAAATAATTAGAACAATGAATAAAATACATATATTTATAGCTGTAATAATGATTTGCACATCAGCGGCAAATGTCGCGACAGCGCAAAAGAAACGGTATCCTGTACACGAACTGTCCGTATCTTTATCGGGCGGACAGTCGAACCTGCTGTACAAACTCGACGGAAGCTCGCACAGCGGGGGATTCGGCGGAGGTGTCGACCTCGGATATACGTACAATATCAAAAGGCTGTTCGGAATAGTTACGGGCTTCGGTATTTCCATGTATAACAGCAAACTGAGCATGAACGAATACGCGGAAGAATACAATAATGTCGACGAAGCGGGCGACGAGTTTACGTTCAACTATTCTATCTCCGGATATAACGAAAAGCAGTCGGTTATAATGTTTTCCATTCCCGTGCTGATGAAGTATTCCGTACAGCTTGGCGAAAAGGCGGATACAAAGTACTATGTCGCCGGAGGGATAAAGCTGGGTATCCCCGTCAGCGCCAGAGCGTCAATAAATGCGCAGACGGTTACAACATCCGGATACTACACATTCGAGGACGGAACGTATACGGACTTGCCGGAGTACGGCTTCGTAAACGGACACGCCGGCGAACAGTCTGACCATAATATCAAACTCAATGTGGCAACGATGGTCGCGCTGGAAACGGGTATACGCATCCGGGCAGGCTACCAGAAACATTTGATGGCAGGCATATACCTCGATTACAGCCTTAACAACATGCAAAAGGTCAAAAACAGACACGTGCTCGAATATCAGTCCTCGCACCCTTCACTGTTCCTGTATAACAGCGTCATCAATACCGAAAAACTCAACAGGGTAAACCTGCTTGGCTTCGGATTGAAGGTCGGACTGAATTTCTGAGATGGAATGAGGGAGTTATTTTTCTATGAATGTAACATTTTAATCCCCCTACCCAAAAGGTGGGGGATTAAAAATGTTTTAAAAATGATTGCTTTTGATTTAAAGTTCCGTATCTCAATTCCCCGTCAGGGATGAATATCAGTAGAAACAAGGCAATAGACACAGCACAACTCCGTCAGGAGTTGCACGGGATGAATCTGAGCGGGATCGTCACCGAAAGAAATAATTCCGGTATTTATTATCGCGTGCAAGCCTTAAAAGGCTTGTGCCGGGAGGTAGATGGTTTTTCTATTGATATTCATTCCCTCCGGGAAATTGAAATGAGGAATTAGAGAAGTAGATACTGATTCAGACAACAAGAGACGCTTTTATCGGACGATAAGAGATATTCTTATCGGGTGATAAGAGATGTTCTTATCGCCAGATAAGGGAAAAGATAAAAACTAAGAGATTAGTTCTTAACTCTTAAAATCCGAATCCTTCTATTTCTTTTTCTTCCTTTTCCTGTTCCTCGAACGGTTTTGCCTGTCCCTGCACTGCGTGACCCTCGACATGGATTGCGCGGAAAGGGCGCACGGGGCAAATAAATTCGCATCCGCCGCATCCTACGCATATTTCGACATTTATCTGGGGAATCGTCAGACTGTCTTTATATGGAACCATTGTAACAGCCTGTGTGGGGCAATGTTCCGAACATGCGCCGCAATTTGTCTCTTCGGTTTGCACTATGCATATTTCGCGGGAAAACACCACATGACCGCCCTGGTTCAGATGTTTTTCGTCTTTGGTAAGCTGTTTGATAGCGCCATTGGGACATACCTCCGAACAGACAGTACAGTCGAAATTACAAAAGCCCTTTTCGAAATACATTGTTGGCTGCATCATTCCGGCGAGACCGTATTCCAGAAAAGCGGGTTTCAAGACCCGCGAAGGACATTTGCTGATGCACAGGTGGCATGAAGTACAGTGTTTCAGCATATTTTTAGTATCTATCGAACCCGGAGGCAAAATCGGATGCTGACGCTCATAACTCTCCTTGCCGTCGTTTCCCGTCAGGCTGTTTACCCTGTCTTCGATTATAGCCGCCGGAACAACGACCGCTGTAACTATACCGGTCGTCAAAAACCGGCGTTTGCTTTCATCTACAGACTTGCCTGCAACTGCATTATCCACATTCCTTTCCGAAGCCTCATTGTTAACTGTTAACTGTTTATTGTTATTTGACGAAAAGTGCAGAGCGTTTCGCCGGCAGGCGTTCAAACAGTTGAAGCAATCTACACAGCGGCTGTTATCTACGGTTTTTTGCTTGCTGCTGATACACGCAGCCTTACACTTCATTTCACACGCCCCGCAACTGTTGCATTTGCTTTTGTCTATCCTGATCCTGAAAATGGAAAACCTGCTCAAAAAACCCAGAACAGTACCTACCGGACAAATCGTATTGCAGTACGTACGCCCGTGTTTCCAAGCCAGATAGCCGACAATGCCCAGCGTCAGTATCGCTACTGCAAAAGCGAATACGCTCATTATGAATATATCCATCCTGTAGAAGGTATAATTTCCGAATCTGGTGAAAATCATTTCCAGAACGTTGTTGCCTGCCAGATATATCGGACGGAAAATGTTCGAAACTATCCGTCCATAAGCGCTGTAAGGATCAATAAGACCCACTATCAGTGGGAATCTCAGTAAAATAATCAAAGTCGCCGCGAGCATTGAAGTCCGCAAAACGTTTTTGGCTTTGCTGAATTTGTACCGTTTTTTCTTTTTTGCAGTTCGTTTTGATATCCACGCTATTATGTCCTGATATATACCCATGGGACATATTGAGGAGCAGTACGCCCTGCCGAACAGCAATGTCAAGGCAATCAGTATAATCAGTATAATAAGGGAAGAAGCCATAATTGCCGGGACAAACTGTATTTTTACCAGCAGATTAAGCGTTTTCCCTGACGTTAAATCCGTAAAATCAAGGAAATAGAATGTTATTAGCGAAAACAGCGCTATTGATGCGACCACTCTTGTTTTTTTCAACATACCCGTAAATTTCTATGCACTTTATAAATCATGTAAAGGACAACCCTTTTCGAAAAGGGTTATCCCAAACATTTTAAACTATTATTGACTGTTTTTTATTTGTACTAATACAGTATTAGCCTATCTTTATTCTCTTGATATTCAGTTTATCCAAATCCATTGTTCCTACTCCCAGCGTTTGACCGTTGGCGAGGTGTCCAACCCGTTCAAGAGGCATTGCCTTAATCTGTCCGAAGAATTTGGCGGCGGCAGTATCCACGGCTACTATGTCCTTCGAAACAAAAAGACTTCTGGTATCGACAACATCGGAGGTAGAGCGTCCCTGAGGTCCATTGGATTTCATTGTACGGTAAGCATCTACGATATTCAGCGCCGGCTTTTTATCCATCGTGCATATATCGGCGATGCACTGCTGGAGGTCGGTACTGTGGAATATGCGCCTGTCCCAGACGATTCCCATGTAGTTTTTCATGGAAATGGACAGGTTTGCGCCGCCGTGATGCTTGAGTACGGGAACGTTAATCCACGCGTCGCAGTCAAGTATGGCTTCGTGTATCTTTGCTGTTTTAAGCTTTTTAGCATCAGGCAGTTTGACTTCCCTGTAGTATGATTCTTCGTGAGCCGGCACCACTTTAGCGCCTTCCGCCTTTGCCGCAGCTTCGATACCGCTGTTTTTGTAGCACTTAATCCAGTCGTCGCAGGTGTGGTCAAACACCGTTACTTCCTTTGCTCCAGCCTGAAAGCACTGACGTACAATCTCTGCAATCAGTTTGGGATTGGTATTCCCGGCAAGTTCGGGCGATTTGTCCCATCCGATATTGGGTTTCACCACCACTTTCCAGCCCTTTTTGACGAACTTGGATATGCCCCCAAATTCCTCAATTGCCTGTTTAAACATTTCATCCGGTTCGCCGCCCATAACAGCAACCATATCAACAGGTTTTCCATCCTGCGACTGAGCCATCAAATCCATTCCGCCTTTCGACTTGAACGTGATAGCCGCTCCCGTAAGAGCTATCGTTTTTAAAAACTGTTTTCTGTTCATGATAAATTTCTATTTAAATTATTTATAATCAATCATTACAATCTTAAATTCACACCTCCGAATACGGTAGCTTTCGGCATCGGGTATCCGGTATTGATTTCATATTCCTGCGACAGCAGGTTTTCTCCCTTTACAAACAGTTCCAGCGTCTTGCAGACGTTGTAGGCTACTCTTGCATTCCAGAGAGTAAACGAATCCTTCACCATGTTTGCCGCAGCAACGGAAGTGTAAAGATTCCCAATATACTGTACGCCGGAGGAAATCCTCCATTTCGAGACAGACCAGTCAAAGCCCGCATACAGCTTGTGTTCCGGAGCGGCTTCTATTTTATATTCCATATTGAGCCAGCTGTAATTTGCGGATATTCTGAAATTTGGACTTATCCTGTAGAAGGACGCCAGTTCCAGACCGTAATTTTCAATCTCGTCGGTATTGACGTTCAGGGGACCTCTGTCCGTCATTATTGTTGTTATAGCGTTATCTCCCTTGATATAGAAGATATTCACGTCGAATCCAAGCCTGTATTCCAGCAGTTTCTGCGAGAATGACAGTTCGTAGTTCATCAGCCGCTCCGGTTTCAAGTCGGGATTTTGGGGCGGAAACATGTACATCTCCCTGATGGTGGGATTTCGGAATCCCTTGCTTACTATGGCTTTCAGGACTGTAGCATCGGACATCGGGAAACTGAGTCCCGCCTGCGGAACCCATTCCGTACCGGTTCTGCTGTTGTTATCAAGCCTGATTCCGGCATTCAGAAAAAGTCTGGAAAATATTTTCTGTTCAATATTAAGGTATCCGGCTACATCGTTGATTCCTCTTTCTGCAATGTCTGCGTCTGGACGGCTGTCAAGATAAGTATTCCATGCATGACCGCTAAAACGCTGCAAATCAAATCCGGCAGTAATCCGGTTACCCGTGAAAAGGTCAAACGCCTGATACAGCGATAACCCGAACATGTTGTCGGTCGAACGGAAGCGGGCAACAAGAGGAACGCCGTTTGGTCTGTAGCCGTCGTTGATGCTGTGCAGTCCGAAGTTATAGAAAAACTTCAAGGCGCCGGAAGTCTTCCCGTACCTGTTTTCAATTGAAACAGAGCTTACTCCGCGGGTAACATCGGCGTCATTATCAATTACCGGATCGTTGACAGCGCCGGGGTTTGATGCGTCGAAATTCGTCAGGCTCAAGTCCGCAAAGGCTTTCCAGTTTGACGTAAAGTCGTATCCGAATTTTCCGTAAACGCTGTACTGGTTAAAGTCCATGTTTTCACGGATTCCGTCGCTGTGATTGTAAGCGGCAGACAGGTAGCTGCTGAATTTTCCCGAACGGGCATAATTGTCAACTTCCGAAGAAACAGTATTGTACGAGCCGTACATTGCCCTGAAATTCGTTTTGATTCCGTCTTCCGGCGACTTTTTCGTGATGATGTTGATAACTCCTCCCAAAGCATTCGAGCCGTAAAGCATCGACGCCGGACCGCGTACAACTTCCACGCGTTCAGCCATAAGCGACTGATAGGCATCGGGCAGGGGATGCCCCATAAGACCCATATATTGAGGATGCCCGTCGATAAGCAAGAGTACGCCTGTAGTCGGACTTCCGCCTACGCCCCTGATTTTCATCCCTCCGGCAGAACCGGTGGATACTCCGTAGCCCATAATGCCGCGTCCTGTGATGTACAGTCCCGGAACTTCCTCGGTGATAGTGGGTAAGAGCGACTGTTCGAGCCTGTTTTCTACAGTCTTACTTCCTATAACCGTAACGCTCATTGGTAAATTCCGCAGATTTGTCTCTGTCCGCGAGCCTGTTACGATAACTTCATCCAGCTGAATGGAGTCTTCCATCATTCGCGCATAACTCCCGCCTGCAAATATGAACTGCAAAGTAAGGACAGTTAAAATCAAACGTATTTTTATTCTCATTTTATTATTTGTTAAACTCATGTATCTATATTATCCACGGAAATTTAAAACATTCTTCATTATACAATGCATAGTCGGCGTTTCCGTTTACCGCAAAGGTTTTTATCAGCTTTGCACCCTGCAGCAGTTCCATTGCGAGCTTGAGCGAGGCTCCCGTTTTGATACGGTCGTCGACTAAAAGAACAGTCCTGTCTTTAAATTCAAAATCAACAGGAGCCAGCAGTCTGGGGCTGTCATATTTCGGTTTCTGACTGTTGTCCCGCAAATTAATTCTCAAAAACTGAATCTCAATGCCAAGCCTCTGATTGAGAATTGCCGCGGGTATTATCCCGCCATTGGCAATTGCTACAATCATGTCGAATTTTTCGACAAAGGTAATGGCTCTGAATTTTTCCAGCGCTTCGTCGAATGTCTTTATCTGCATGAATATTTATACTTTAACCAGCGCCCTCAACACCGCGTATCCTGCAAATATCTGTACCAGCAAACCCGGGTATCCCATGGTCAAATCTTTTAATGCTCTGGAAAAATCGGCTACAACAGCCCATTCAACCAGCGTCCCGACTGCCTGATACACAAGTACTGCCGCCACTATTGCCAAAAAGGAAATCTTGCCGCTCAAGTGCGCTGCATAAGCCGCTCCTGCTGCAAGCAATACCGATTTGACAATGATAACGGGCAAAACTGCCGCCGCCGGCATGCCAAACAATAAACTGTTGACAAGCGGAGAAGCAATCGCCGTTAACAATCCGACGCCAATACCATATTTATACGCCGCAATAAGCGTAAAAAAATAAATCGGCAACCATGTCAAGCCCCCTCCGGGAAGCAAATGACATAACTGAGGCAAGATAACATTGCCCGCAATAAAGATTAATGCAAAGAGATAAGTTTTTGACTCTTTGTACGATAAGGAATAAAGTTTTACTGTTGTATCCATTTATATAAAATTTATAATTTGTGCAATGTTAGTAATTTAATTTGATATGGAAAT
>JAISDR010000245.1 GCA_031264645.1 Prevotellaceae bacterium
GAAAAGGGAGTATATTCAATTCTTCCGATAGGTAATTTATATATCCCCGAAAATCTTGACGAAATAAAAAAAGATGTGCAGGGCAGGGAGAAACTGCTGAATGTGAAAGATGACGATAACCCTGTAATAGTATATTTTGAGTATGAATAATTAAAAAAATAGAAATAAGGATGGAAGCTATGGTTAATGATTAATGAAATTTTTGCACAAATTCGGTTTGTGTAATAAATAATTTTTACCTTTGTATTCTAATTAAAAAAAGACATGGACATGGAAGTAGAAAAAATAAGCATAATAATAGGTATAATTGCTGTGTTGCTGAGCGGGATATGGTTTTTAATATTGCGATCCAAATCAGCAGGCGCTAAGGACGAGAAACTGGATGCCTTGACAGATGCAGTCAAAAACCTGGATGTTAGATTCGACAAGCTGGACGTCAAAATCGACAAACTGGACGCCAAGATTGACAGAGTACAGATGGAATTGAAAGCAGACATCGACAAGTTGGAGGCCAAGCTGGACGCCAAGCTGGACGCCAAAATCGACAAAATGGACGACAAGTTGGAGGCCAAGTTGGACGTCAAAATCGACAAAATGGACGACAAATTGGACACCAAAATCGGCAAGCTGGACGCCAAAATCGACAAAATGGACGACAAACTGGACACCAAAATCGACAAGCTGGACGCAAAAATCGACAAAGTGGACGCCAAGTTGAACGTAAAGATCGACAGGGTGCAAGCAGATTTGAAAAATGAAATATCTTCTGTTAAAGGAGATATTGTGATGAGTTTGCAGCTTGATACTCGAGTTGACACTTTGTATCGATTTTTAGAAAACGATAGACAATTATCAAAAGACAAAGTAAAAGCAGGTTAACAGCAAACGGAAAATGTCCGGGATATAAAAGAAAAACAGTTGAATTTAATAATTTATAATTGTAAACGTATGAGTACACGCAGAAATTTTTTGAAACAGGCATTATCGGCCGGAGCAGGCATAGTTGTGCTGCCGACCATTGTTCCGTCGTCGGTTTTTGGAGCCGGCGCGCCCTCGAACCGCATTAATATCGGTGCAATCGGTGTGGGACGCATTTCGCGGGAGCATGACATGCCGGGCGTCCTGAAATATGACGACGTCCGCATCATTGCCGCAGCCGATGTAGACGCGCGCCGCCTCGCCGACGCAAAGACGTATGTCGAAAACTATTATTCCCGGAAACTGGAGAAACCCTACACCGGATTCACCACGTACGATAACTATGCCGACCTGCTGGCAAACAGGGATATCGACGCCGTGCTGATCAGCACTCCCGACCACTGGCATGCAAAACAGGCTATCGACGCCGTACGTGCGGGAAAAGACGTTTACCTGCAAAAACCGACTTCGCTGACAATTGCCGAAGGCCGACGGATGAGCGACGCCGTCAATGCAAGCGGACGAATCCTGCAGATAGGCAGTCAGCAGCGCTCGATGGAGCAGTTCCGCGTTGCCTGCGAACTGGTGCGCAACGGGCGTATCGGACAGTTGAAAAACATAGAGATACGGCTCCCCGGCGACCCCTTTGGAGGCAAAACCGAAGAAATGCCCGTGCCCGAAGGATTCAATTACGACGCATGGCTGGGACAGACGCCATACGTGTACTATACCGTCGACCGCGTGCATCCGCAGCAGGGATACGGCCGTCCGGGATGGCTGCGCTGCGAGCAGTTCGGCGCAGGAATGATAACCGGATGGGGCGTTCATCATTTTGACATCGCACACTGGGCAATGGACAGGGAATATTCGGGACCGGTGGAAATATCGGGCAAAGCGGACTTTCCCAAGCCCGGATCGGGACTGTGGGATGTGCACGGAAATTACGAAACCCGGATGGTATACGACAACGGAGTAACGGTAACGGGCGTTACCGACAGTCGCGAAAAGCCCAACGGCGTGATGTTTACCGGCAGCGAAGGCTGGATATTCGTCAGTCGCGGCTCATATTCCGCTTCGGCAAACGAGCCGATCAGTACCAAATCGCAGGCGCTACAGGCTTCGGACGTCAAAATACTGTCGCCACTGACGGAGAATGATCCGGTGCGCCTGTACAGGAGTTCCGACCATCACGGCAACTGGCTGGAAAGTGTGCGTACCCGCCGTCTCAACATCACGCCGGCAGAAGTAGCGCATCGTTCGTGTTCGGTCTGCCTGCTGCAGCACATAGCAATGAAACTCAACAGGACGCTCTACTGGGATCCGGTCGCTGAACGTTTTAAAAACGACGACGAAGCCAATTCCATGATTTCCCGTCCGCAAAGGCCTCCGTATAATTTTTAGACAGTTTTTGCAGTTATGAGAAATATCTTTTTTATCGCGGCCCTGCTTTTCACAGCGCCGGCATACAGTCAGGAAACCAAAGTTTCCGCCGTTCGCACAGGCGAGCGCATCGACATTACCGTCGGTAATACCTTCTTTACAAGCTACCGCTTTCATTCCGACGAAAAATATCCGTTCTTTTTCCCCGTAAACGGACCTGTTTCGGGTTCGGGACTGACGTCAATGCGGAATGCGGAGTGGCCGCATCATTCTTCGCTGTTTTTTGGCTGCGATCTGGTCAACGGCGGCAATTACTGGCAGGAAGGCCTCGAACGCGGGCGCATTGTCTCCCTCGGCGCACGCATTGTCGAGACCGGAGGTGGCCGCGCAGTCATCGAGGACGAGTGCATCTGGAAACGTCCCGACGCGGAAGCGCCCATAATCGACCGCCGGAAAATCACCATTTCCTCGCCCTCGAAAAACCTGTTCCAGCTGGATTTTGACATTGAGATGGAAATGCTGATGGATGTGACAATCCTGAAAACCAATCATTCGCTTTTCAGCGTCCGTGTCGAACCTGACCTTTCGGTGAAACAGGGCGGCACAATGATCAACGCCGAAGGCGGACAGGGTGAAAAGGAAACATTCGGAAAAGCTTCGCCGTGGATGGACTGCTACGGAACACGGAAAACGGGAGTCGAAGGAATAGCTATCCTGCAACATCCTTCGAACAGGTGGTTTCCCTCGCCATGGTTCACCCGCGACTACGGATTTCTGTCGCCCACTCCAATGTTCTGGCCGCAGGACGGCAAGGCAACGACGCTGAAAAAGGGCGAGAAGGTGAAACTGCGCTATCGCGTGCTGGCTCACGGCGGCGATACCCGGCAGGCTGGCATCGACCGGCTGTACGAAGTATATACCAATGAACAATAAGAATTAATAATTAAAATGATAGTAATGAAATTTGGAGGCACGTCGGTAGGCTCTCCTGAAAGAATCAAGTCGGTTGTAAATTTGGTAAATGACGGCAAACCCAAAATAGTGGTACTGTCCGCGATGTCGGGAACGACAAACTCTCTTGTAAAAATATCCGAGCTGTTTTATGCCGGAAATAATAAAGAAGCTATTGCTGAAATTGATCAACTGGAAGACAAATACAAAACGGTAATAAACGAGCTTTACAGTACTGAAGAAAACAGGAAGAGGGCAAGCGAATTCATCACGAGACATTTCAATTCGTTACGCAATTTTTCCAAATCTCCGTTTACTTACATTGACGAATGTACAGTACTGGCGCAGGGAGAATTGTTCTCTACTACTCTGACCTGGTTATACTGTGAAGAACTGGGAATTGATTCGGTACTTTTGCCCGCTCTGAACTTTATGCGCATCGACAGGAACGGCGAGCCTGACAGTTATTACATAAGGGAACAGATTGGCAGGGAACTGAAACTCTATCCGGATGTAAAGCTGTTTATCACGCAGGGCTTTATATGCAAGGGCGCCAACGGGGAAATCAGCAATCTGAAACGCGGGGGAAGCGACTATTCCGCTTCTCTTATCGGCAATGCAATCGACGCCGATGAAATCCAGATATGGACGGATATAGACGGATTTCACAACAACGACCCGCGTTATGTGAAAGATACAAAAGCTATCCGCGAATTATCCTTTTCCGAAGCGGCGGAACTTGCATATTTCGGTGCAAAAATACTGCATCCCGCGAGTGTCTGGCCTGCTCAGGAAGCGGATATTCCCCTTCTTCTGAAAAATACAATGGAGCCTGAAGCTCCGGGAACAATAATCTCGTCAAAAACAGTGACTGAAGGCATTAAAGCAATCGCCGCCAAGGACAACATCACTGCGATAAAGATAAAGTCGGGACGAATGTTAATGGCATACGGATTCCTGCGCAAGGTATTCGAAGTGTTTGAGAACTACCAGACCCCTATCGACATGATAACGACTTCCGAAATAGCCGTATCGCTCACGATAGACAATACCGTGCATCTGGACAAAATTATCAGGGAACTCCAACTGTACGGCAACGTGGGGGTCGACAGGAAGATGACCATAATATGCATCGTCGGAAACAACATAATGCACAGCAAGGATTCCATTTCGAAGGTGTTCAAGGCGCTGAAAGACGTGCCGGTACGCATGGTATCCTATGGCGGAAGCCGCCACAATATCAGTATCCTTACCGACAGCGAGCATAAGCTGGAAGCGCTTAATCAGTTGAATAAATATCTGTTTACGGACAGAGGTAACCGTCATAACCGTCCCCGTCGCAACTGAATATGCTGATAGCTAAGAATAAACGGAAGGAAAACATTGCCGAATATGTCCTGTACCTGTGGCAGATAGAAGATTTGCTGCGCGCCTTGAACTTCGACAGGGATTTGATTTATAAAACGCTGGTAGAGCCGGTAAATGTATCCGAAGAAAAAAAGCAGGAAATCCTGTACTGGTACCTTGGAATCATAGACCTTTTGAAAGAAGAAAAAAAAGAAAACATTGGACACAATTATCATTCGCTGCACGTTATCGGCGAATTGAACGGCTTGCACTTATCCCTTCTGGAAAAGGATTCCAAATACAGTTCGCTGTTTGACGCCGCACGGGAAGATATTCGGCTTTTCAGAGAAAAATCGGAAAAGGAAGCTCCTGATGTTGAAATCGCTTTCGACGCCCTGTATGCCAAACTATTATTCAAAATGAAGCATGAACAAATATCCGACGAAACTTCGGCGGCTTTCGACAGAATTACATCCATGATAGCGTATTTGAGCGCTAAATTTCACGAGATTTAGGGAAGGAAAACTAATTATTATATTCAATAAAATTCGCATATACGAGAGGTTGTTTTGTTAAGAAAATTAGGTAGAAATGAGATTTTTGGACGAGCATAAGATACGGTTCTATCAATAACATACACCGCCGGAACTTTGATTTGCGTGAATCCCGCAAATCGAAAAACATTCCATAAATTGTTAATTATTGATTACAAACGCTGCAAACGGTAAGGGCGCAAATGTAATGAAAATGTTTTCTTTTCTTCATTATCCTGTTATTTGGAAGGAGCATCTTTGCTCCTGAATTTATTTAAAAGATAAAAAGGTATGAAATACATGTTTATTATTCAGGGAGAAGGACGCGGACATTTGACGCAGGCAATTTCGATGTATGAAATGTTGACGCGCAACAGCGATGAAGTGAAAGAAATTCTGGTGGGCGTCAACGAACACTTGTCTCTGCCATCGTTTTTCCGCGAGAAAATTAAATGTCCGATTGAGACCTTTAACAGTTCATGCTTTCTTTTTTCGTCCAAACACAAGAAATCATTATTCCTAAAAAGCATACTGTACAATCTGTGGCGCTTGCCCGACTATATCAGAAGTATCCGTTTCATTAAAAGGAAAATTGACGGAAGCGACATTGATCTGGTCATCAATTTTTACGAGATACTGACAGGCTTGACATACGCATTTATGCGTCCCAAAACGCCGTATATCTGTATCGCTCATCAGTATCTGTTTTTTCATCCCGATTTTGCCTTTCCACAGAAAAGCAAAATACAGCTGGCAGGGCTGTTACTGTTCACGCGACTGACCTGTCTGAAAGCGTCGCGACTGCTGGCTCTGTCTTTCAGGGAAATGCGAAACGTGGACAATATCTGTGTCGTTCCTCCGCTGATGCGCGCGGAAGTTTTGAAAAAAACGCCAAGCCGGGGAGATTACATACTTGGCTATATGCTCAATGCAGGATTTTCGGAACAGGTGCTTAACTGGCACTACGAACACAGGGACGTGTTTTTACATTTCTTCTGGGACAAAAAAGATGTCCCTGAAGAATTGCAAATCGATGATACTTTGACATTCCACCAATTGAACGACACGGACTTTCTCAATCGAATGGCGGATTGCAAAGCATACGCAAGCACGGGAGGATTTGAATCCATCTGCGAGGCTTTATATCTGCAAAAGCCTGTCATGATGGTTCCTGCACATATCGAACAGGAATGTAACGCTTTCGACGCCGTCAATTCGGGTGCAGG
>JAISDR010000056.1 GCA_031264645.1 Prevotellaceae bacterium
GGAAAATTTCCGCCCAGTCATGACAAAATGGCAGAAACAGCGCAGATAACACGGTTTGGCAAACAATTTGCGGTAGAGGCGAAGATATAAAAGATAATTATGGAAAAGGAATTGAAAGTAAGCGCGATAAAGAACGGGACGGCAATAGACCGAATCCCTTCGAATGTTTTATTTAAGGTAATCAATATCCTGGGATTGCAGAACTGCGAAAACCAGATAACCTTCGGGATGAATCTCGACAGTAAAAAGTTAGGCAAAAAAGCGATTATGAAGGTTACGGACAGGTTTTTTACTGCCGACGAAGTGAACCGTATCGCCCTGATAGCGCCAATGGCAAAGCTCAACATCATACGCGATTACGAAGTCGTGGAAAAACGCGAGGTAGAAGTTCCCGAAGTCGTGGAAAATATCCTCAAATGCATTAATCCCAAGTGCATTACGAATCACGAGAAAATCGGCACGAAGTTTCGGAAAGTTTCGTCCAGCCCGCTGGAAATGCAGTGCTGCTACTGTGAAAAACATATTGATCAGGAGCATTTCGAGATAATAAACGGTTGACTGTATGGAGATTTATATAATATTCGGGATAATTGCGCTGGCAAGCTATTCAGTCAGCATGACGCTTCAGAACAAGTTTAAACGGTATTCCGGCATGGCGACTGGCTCGGGAATGAGCGGCAAAGACATCGCAGAGAGAATGTTGCGCGAAAACGGCATCCATGATGTTTCGGTAGTTTCGGTTGAAGGTCATTTGACAGACCATTATAATCCGGCGAATAAAACAGTCAATCTGAGCCGGAGCGTATATTCAAGTCAAAGTGTTGCGGCAGCGGCAGTTGCGGCTCATGAATGCGGTCATGCCGTGCAGCACGCGGGAGCTTATCCGTGGTTAACAATGCGCTCAAACTTAGTTCCTTTGCTCAGCATATCGTCAAAATATCTTTCGTGGATACTGCTGGCGGGAATACTTACCGTTCAGATATTTCCGGCGATACTGCTTGCCGGAATAGCATTGTTTGCTCTCACTACACTGTTCAGTTTCATCACATTGCCGGTTGAAATCAATGCCAGCCGGAGAGCCGTTGCATGGCTTGAACAGCGACAGATTGTCGATGCACGCACGAAACCGGCGGTTAGGGACGCACTCAAGTGGGCTGCAATGACTTATGTTGTCGCCGCTTTAGGTTCACTGGCTACTTTGATTTACTATATATTGATATTTTTCAATTCGAGACAAAGAAATTAACGATTTATATATTTTTTTAATAATGAAACATTTAATAATTCTGGCTCATCCGAATCCTGCAAGCTTCAGCAGCTCGCTGGTAAAAGCCCTGCACGACCATCTGTTAAGCGAAGGTCAGGAAGTTACAGTCCGTAATCTGTACGAAACCGGATTCAATCCGGTACTGAGCGCCGACGATTTTTCCGCGCTTGCGGACAATAAAGTCCCGAAAGATATTGAGATTGAGCAGGGATACGTCAAATGGGCGGATCATCTCATATTTGCCTATCCTGTCTGGTGGGGAGGCATGCCGGCTGTTTTGAAAGGCTATATCGACAGAGTGTTCACCGAAGGATTTGCGTATGAATATGTTGCCGAAGGCTCGAAAGGACTGCTGTCTCCCCGGAAAGGCTCGACAATCTGTTCTACAGGAGCATGTTCCGAAGAGTACGGAAAAGTTCAGGATGCGATGAAAGTTATTTCCGGAGAGGTTATATTCGATTTTACGGGCATAAAACCCTACAGGCAACTGTTTTACGGAGGCGTGCCAAGCGTGTCCGACGAAGTCAGGAAATCATACATACAGGACGCCATAAGGGAATTTTCGAAATAATCATGGAAATAAAAAGATTAGTATTCAACCCTTTACAGGAAAATACCTGGATTGTTTACGATGACACGAAAGAGTGTGTGATAATAGACCCCGGCTGCCAGAAAACGGTGGAAAAAAACGCTTTAAAACAGTTTATTTCCGACGCGGGACTTCGACCGAAAGTCCTGCTGAATACGCACTGTCATTTCGACCATATTTTCGGCAACAACTTTGTCTGCAGCGAATACGGAATAGAACTGTGGGCGTCCGAAGGCGAGCTGGCAAATATCCGACGGTTTACGGCAAGCGCTTCGCTGTTCGGGATTTCGGAGGAGCAGCCCGCACCGCCATCCCTCTTTCTTGAAGACGGGCAGACCGTCAGGTTCGGAAACTCCGAATTGAAAGTGATTTTCACTCCCGGACATTCTCCCGGCTCGCTGTGTTTTTATTCCGAAGCCGGGCATTTACTGATTGCCGGAGATACGCTTTTCGCCGGAAGCATCGGACGAACAGACTTGCCCGGAGGCAGTTACGACGAGATAAGGAAAAGTCTGAAAAAACTGATTGCCCTTCCCGCCGAAACCCGCGTATACTGCGGACACGGTTCCGATACCACAATCGGAAGGGAAAGTCTTTATAATCCCTTTATTACGGAAATTTAAAACCCGACAGCGCTTTTGAATCAAACGATACAAATATTGTTTCCCAACTGGTCGCAGTATGAACTGATTGACTGCGGCAATTTCGAAAAGCTGGAACGCTTCGGGAAATATGTTCTCAGGCGTCCGGAGCCAAAAAGCGTATGGGACAGATCGATGCCGGAAACCGAATGGCGGAAACTTGCGAATACGGCGTTTAAAACCGGCGCAGGCTTCAACAAATCCGGCAGGGAAGATTCCGGAACATGGTCAGGAGAAAAACTGCCGGAACAGTGGACTGTCCCCTACAGTTACAAAGGTCTTAAAATGAAGCTTAATGCCGCACTGACCTCATTCAAGCATGTCGGGATTTTTCCCGAACAGGCTCCAAACTGGAACTATATCTACGACAGTGTGAAATCGCTTGACCTGCCTTCGCCTAAAGTCCTCAATCTCTTTGCGTACACCGGAGCTGCTTCGCTGTCGGCAAAAGCTGCGGGAGCTGACGTTACTCATCTCGATTCGGTGAAGCAGGTCGTGAGCTGGGCGCGTCGAAACATGGAATCTTCGGGAATGGACGGCTTGAGATGGGTCGTTGAAGACGCTCTGCGCTTCGTCAAAAGGGAAGCAAAACGCGGAAATCGGTATAACGGAATAATACTCGACCCGCCTGCATACGGGCACGGTACGGACGGCGAAAAATGGAAGCTCGAAGACAATATTCTCGAAATGACAAAGCTGTGCAAATCAATACTGATGCCGGAAAAATCGTTTCTCGTGCTGAATCTGTATTCAAACGGATTTTCCGCGCTCGTTGCCGATACTCTTGTAACAAGCGTCTTTACAGGATATAAGGAAAAAACATTCGGCGAACTTGCGCTTTGCGACAGGTTCAACCGGAAACTCCCGCTGAGCGTTTTTTCAAGACTGAAATTTTGATTACCGGGTTTTTCATTCTCAAATAAAAAAAAGACAGTATCTTTGCCGGAAAAATTGTTGTCATGAAAAATTTACCGATAGGGATACAGTCGTTTGAAAAATTGCGTAATAAAGACTACTTGTATGTGGATAAAACAAGAATTATCCATAAAATAATTTTGTCAGGAGATATTTATTTTCTTTCGCGTCCGCGCCGCTTTGGAAAATCATTGCTCATAAGTACGATGGACGCATTATTCAAGGGACAGAAGGAATTGTTTGAGGGTCTGTATATTTATGACAAATGGGACTGGACGCAGCAGTATCCGGTTATCAGGATAGATTGGACACAGATAGATCATTCTACACCGGAAAAAGTGGGAAAAAATCTGGTCGGATTCCTGAAAGAAATCGCTCAGAGTTCTCAAATTACTTTGGTCTCGGAATCCGCACCTGATTGCTTTAGAGAATTGATTAAATCATTATACGACCGGAGCGGTAAAAAAGTGGTCATCCTGATTGATGAATACGACAAACCCATTACAAGTCATCTGTTCGACGATAAATTGAATGACGTAAAAACAGCGGTACACGATTTTTATCAGGTAATGAAAGGCGCCGACGAATATTTGCGCTTTGTTTTCATGACCGGAGTATCGAAATTTTCGGGACTTTCGGTTTTTTCGGCATTGAATAAT
>JAISDR010000133.1 GCA_031264645.1 Prevotellaceae bacterium
CATACAAAGGCTGTACGCCCAAAGTTTGCGGATTGTACTTAACAAAGACAGAATCAATTCCTTCATTGAACTGGACATGGGTTTCATTCTTTAAACCATGTAAATTCATACGTAAAATAACTTCATTCATGCTTTATCTATTTTTAGTTTATATAATATTTTAATTTCAAGGTATATATTCGTAACAGGCGTCCGGCGTATACAGAAAATAAAGGTGCAGGGAACGTTCGAAGGTCTTCGCTCGGGGCAATCATACCTGCGGGACGTATTCGAAGGTCTTCGAATGGAAGAATCACACCTGCGAGAAGCATTCGAAGGTCTTCGAACGGGATAATCACAGCTGCAGGACGCATTCGAAGGTCTTCGAACGGAAGAATCACAGCTGCAGGAAACATTCGAAGGTCTTCGAATGGAAGAATCACAGCTGCATGCCCCATTCCCGCCAAATCGTTGCAGGAGGTCAATATTTTCTGCGGCAAGGCAAAAATTATTATGTAAATATAAGCTTGGAAAATTGTGTCTGATTCGCAGTGAAAAATACGTAACTGCTTGATTACTTCTCTCTCTCTCTCTCTCTCTCTGCAAAAATCGTGCCAAAGTATTCAATTACAGCATTTTTCGGGAAATTATTTCCGAAATCTCTGAAGCCGCAATGTGAGGTATAACAAACCATAATAAATACTCTAAATTTTATACACAAAAAACTTTTACAAATACGGCGGCAAAGGTAAATAAAAAAATCATACGATGAACAATTTTGTGAAAAAAATGTTTAAAGGAACTTTTATCTGATTGTGTTTCTTGTGATTAAAAGTTAAAAAAATTAACGTCTGAACTGTGATTTTTTTGATTTGAATGATTTAAAGATGGATGTACGACAAAATTTCATGTCTCAATTGCACGTACAGGAGGCTATTTTTCTGACTGCTTCGGTAGTGAAAATCTGACGCAGGAAGATTTTCCCTCTCGAGCGTCATTTCGTTCTTATATTTCGCACGGCTCGATTTTGTTAATCGTCGATTTTATGCATTTCGGTTAAACTCCGTAAGGAGTTGAACAGCTTCTTTTCATCAAGCTCGCAAGGAATTGAACTCCTTCGGAGTTCTGATAGCGCTTTGACGATTTACCCCGAGCTGCGCTCCGCCTGCAATATACAATCCATTTCGACCGGGCGGACAGAACAAAACTCGTCGAAATATCGGCAGCATGGATCAACCCGCGTCTGGAAGCCGGGCCATGGAGCGACGATATCACCGAAGTGGTCGGATAATTTTCGCACATCGCATCAAAAAATATTCAAAAAATATTTTGCTGTTTTTTGCCGTAGATTTCCAATTTAAAAAAAACTTCTACCTTTGCGACGGCTAAATTATCAGGTCAGGATGATATGCCGTTTCCTGATATTAGTGTTATTTATCTGAATAACAACAGTAAGAAAAAAAATGAAAAGTTTGAAAAAAATAAATAAGTATGCAGGAAGAACTGAACAGCAACACGGAAATTCAAAGTGTTGAGAATATTTTGGAAGATAAATCAAATACGATGAGCGGCTTTTCGTCCCGTCTGGAAATTCTTTTCAACAGCGTAGGCGAAATTTTGAAAGGCAAGAGCGAGGAACTCAAGCTGGTGGCGTCCGTACTTTTAGCGGGAGGACATATCCTGATCGAAGACAATCCCGGCACAGGTAAAACGGTCATGGCCAAAACACTGTCGCGCTCAATATCGGGCAAGGACGCGGAAAACGGACTTTTGTTTAAGCGCATACAGTTTACGCCCGACCTGCTGCCCATGGATCTTATCGGCCTGCACCTGTTTAACGACGATACCAAAGATTTCATATTCAAGAAAGGACCGCTTTTCAGCAATGTTCTGCTGGCTGACGAAATCAACAGAGCCTCGCCGAAAGTCCAGTCAGCCCTGCTTGAATGTATGGCTGAAAATCAGATAACTGTCGGCAACACAACATATCCTCTCGAAAAACTGTTTTTTGTAATAGCGACTCAGAATCCTGTTGAAATCGAAGGGACATACCCGCTTCCAGCCGCCCAGTTAGACCGGTTTTTCATGAGAATACCCTTTGGATACGTAAGTGGCGAAGCAGAAATGGACATATACAGAAACTACCGCGACATAGACAGGAAAGTTGTTGACGTCAAGACTGTTTTGAACGAGGACGACATATTCGAACTCAAGAATAAAGCCGAAGAAATCTTTGTTCATGAGGAAATAATAAAATCGGTACTGAACATCGTGAGCGCCACCCGCGAGCACAGGGACATCGTACTCGGGGCCTCGCCGCGCAGCGGCATCATCTTTCTGAAATGCCTGCGCGCATACGCACTGGTCAACAGGCGCGATTTTGTGGTGGAAGACGATATCTCCCGCCTTGCCGAACCCGTACTCAAGCACAGACTGATATTCAGGAATAAGGAAACGAAGGAAACTTCGCTGAAAAATATTGTTCACAGGGAAATTTCAAGATTAAGTAAATTAAATTTGTATTCGGATTAGATAATGTACAAATTGCATTATATTTATTATACGGCGGTTACAGCTCTGCTGCTCCTGAGCGCCCCGGACGCGGGTTCGCAGGTAAATTCTGTCAAAAGGTACGAAATTGACCTCAAGCGGGAAGAAATGAGCATTTCCGGTACGGGAATAATGCCGAATGAAGTAATGTTGCGTGCAAGGGAGTTTATCCGGAAAGACCCTTCGTACTATGTAGGATACATGTTCGAAGGATTTTACAGGTACGACAGGTCGGGCGATCTTGCCGGATACATGCAGGCGGCAAAACCTTTGAAGAACGCTCTGGAACTGTTTGAAAAAGACTACGCTGTAGCGCTGAGAGATGTATACTCTTCGGAGGAGGCTCACGGGGAATACAAGGATCGCGTATTCGACTACATATACATCATCGAAAAACTTATGGAATGTTACAGCAACGTTGAGCGTCCCGATTCTGTTATCTGGCTTTTAAACAGGTATAAATCATGGGGATTCCGGCATGACGAACTTGGAGCGGACAACTATATTGCATGGACATATCACAGGAACAGATTCTACACTTCCCAAAAATTCGATTTCCTCTACAATTCGGTGGAAGAGAACGAAATGGCAGCGCTGCATTTCCTGCAGCAAAATCTGGAAAATATCAATAAAAATGCGGCAAAAAACGAAACCATTGTAAATCCATGGAGCATAATCGGTACAAAACTGAGCGTTTATCACTATTTGTCAATAATATACAGCTATCTGCACAAGCCCGATTCCGCCCGTTTATACTATCAGTACATGAAGCCTTACAGTAGCATATTTCCTTATAATAATTATGCCATATTTTGCTTTACGACAGGCTTTTTCGGCGAATCGTACGCATACTTCACATACGCGAGTCACAGAGAGGCTTACGACAGGTATCGTCTCAAGGAATCAATCTATTACATGAGCATTCTCGATGTAATGAAGGCGGATCCCCAGAAAAGCGTTGACGACTTGTCGCAATACATAAAGAAAACAGGCGTGAGACCCGGCTGGGGATGGTATAACATGGGACTGGCAAGGGCGCTGATGTACAACGGGCAGCTTGATTCGAGCATGATATGCATAAACAAAGCGGGGAAATTTAACGATGTACATATTGGAACGACGTGGGGGCAAAATCATTACGCTTTCAGCCACAGTATCCTGAAATTTATAAACCTGCAAAGAAAGGAAGCCGCAATACGTTTCGAAGACAGGTACTACTGGCTGTCGCCGTCGAAGCTAAGGAAAATCGCCGAAATAAAGCTGGAGCA
>JAISDR010000144.1 GCA_031264645.1 Prevotellaceae bacterium
TATCTCTCGACAATGCACTATGTTATGGAAGCCTGCGCCGAAAACGGCGTCCCGCTTTTTGTACTGGACAGACCCAATCCGAACGGGTTCTACATCGACGGTCCCGTACTTGAACCCTCGTGCAAATCATTTGTCGGGATGCACAGGATTCCCATTGTTCACGGAATGACTCTGGGGGAACTTGCTCTGATGATTAACTCCGAAAAATGGCTCGCCGGAGGAAGGGAATGTAAACTTACCGTTATCCCCTGCATTGATTATACTCACAAATCCAGATACCGGCTGCCTGTCCCTCCCTCGCCCAATTTGCCCGACATGCAGTCTGTTTATCTCTATCCCACACTGTGCCTTTTTGAAGGAAGTCCTTTGAGCGTGGGCAGAGGAACCGCGTTCCCGTTTAAAGCTATAGGACATCCCTGTTTTAAGGGGAATAAAAAATATCCGTTTTCATTTACGCCCAAATCGAATAATGCTAAAATCAAAGCTCTTTTGGAAGGACAGGTATGCTACGGCAGGGATTTCCGGGATTTCAATACGGCGAATATCAATGAAATCAATCTCGACTGGATCATAGACGTTTATAATGACTATAATCCCAGGAATAGTTTTTTCAAGGCTATTTTCCCAAAACTTGCCGGAAACAGTATCCTGCAAAAACAGATTGCAGAAGGAAAAACGGCTGAAGAAATCAGGCAGTCGTGGAAGACGGATCTGGACGGTTTTAAGGCAAAAAGAAAAAAGTATCTCCTGTATCCCGACTTCGATAATTGAACACTTTGCTTGCCCTGTCCATTTTTTTACTAATTTTGCGACGTTTAAATTAAACAAAACATGACAGAATGAAATGTATTAATTATATTGTTTTATGTTGTTTTTCGTTATTACTGTTGACCTCGTGCGGCGTCGGCAGGAGATTGAAAAAAGCGGACGCCGTTTACGAAGCGGGAGGATACGACAAGGCTGCAAACCTTTACAGGAAAATTGCGCCGAAAATAAAGGACAAAGATCAGAAAGCGCAGATATTTTTCAAGTCGGGCGAAGCGTACCGGAAATCCGGCAATTCCGCTTCTGCCGGCAGAAGCTACGATCAGGCTATCAGGAACAAGTATCCCGATCCGGCTGTTTATCTCAGAAATGCCGAGGCGGCGCTGATGAGCGACAATCTGGAAAAAGCCCAAAAGCAGCTGGAAAGTTTCAGGGAAGTCGAGCCGAACAATCAGCAGGGTCTGGTTTTGCAGAAGTCGTATGAGCTTATCGCTTCCAATCCTCCCGAAGGACAGTATAAGGTGGAGAATGTCAGGGAATTTAACTCGCGCTATCACGATTTCGCCCCTGCATTTGCCTCCAGCGACTACGAAACGCTGGTGTTTACTTCATCTCGTAAGGAGGGAAAAGGCTCGAAAGCATACGAAGTTACAGGGCAGAAAAACACTGACCTGTTCAAAGTCGCCATGTCGAAAAAGGGATGGGGAAAGCCGGCGCCGTTAGACAATGTCAATACGGACGATGAAGAAGGCGCGGCGGTCATGAACTATAATTATACGATTATGTATTTCACGCGCTGCAGGCAGGAAAGGGGCGAAAAATACGGCTGTTCCATTATGCTGTCGAAGATTCAGGGCGATTCGTGGTCGGATCCCGAAGACCTGAAATTAGTGAGCGACAGTATGATTGCCGCTCATCCGGCGCTGTCTGCCGATGGCTTGACAATGTATTTTTCGTCGAACATATTCGGCGGATACGGCGGTTCGGACTTGTGGAAAATTACCCGGGAAAACGAATCGGACAATCACTGGAGCGAACCGCTCAACTTAGGCTCGCAAATCAATACTCCCGGAAACGAAATGTTCCCCTTTGTCCGTAAGGATACCCTGTTTTTTGCTTCAAACGGGCATCCGGGATACGGAGGACTGGACATTTACAAGGCATATCAGAACAGTTCGGGAATATGGATAGTCGAAAATATGGGCAAGCCAATCAACTCCGGAGCCGACGATTTCGGGATTATCTTCGAAAACGAAAACGAGCGCGGCTATTTTTCTTCAAGAAGAAAAGGCGGACGGGGAGGCGACGACATCTATTCGTTCAGGCTGGATATTCCTGTTATTGAGTATGCAATGGAAGGCGTTGTACGCGATGCGAAAACAAAAACGCTGCTTGCGCGCGCCGAAGTTGTGCTGAACGGAAGCGACGGGACAAGCCTGAAACGGACTACCGAAAAAGACGGCGCATTCCAGTTTCGCCTGTCGGGAAATACGGAATATATCGCCATCGTGCGGCGTGACGGATATTTCGCCCAGAAGTCAAAAACAGTATCTACCGAAGGATTGACGGAAAGCGTAACGTTTACCGAAAATCTGCTGATGACTTCGCTGAAGGAGATTGTCGAAATCCCAAACATATTCTTCGAATTTGGCAAAGCCGACCTGTCTAAGGAATCGACGGGCGCTCTGGACGACCTGATATCGCTGATGAACGACAATCCCAAAATCATAGTGTCGCTAATGGCCCATACCGATAACAGGGGTACGGACGCCGCAAATATGCAACTGTCGCAAAGAAGAGCGCAGGCGGTTATCGATTACCTTATTATTAACGGTATAGACGAAGAAAGATTAGCCGCCAAAGGAATGGGCGAATCGCAACCGAGAAAAGTAAGCGA
>JAISDR010000211.1 GCA_031264645.1 Prevotellaceae bacterium
AAAAAAATTGTATCTTTGTCCCTTGAATTTTTAATACAAAAAACAATGGCGATAAGATTTTCTTTTTTTAAAATTCCTCAATACAAGCATTTTGAATACACGCCGAGGATTTGGGATCCTGAGAAGGAAGAGAGGGAAGAACGGATAAAACAGATTCAGGAGGAGATGGGGATTCGCGATACTTCCGACGGGAAACCTTATGTACCCAATATAAAAGGACGTTTCAGGAAAGAGTACGAGCAGAACAAGAAAGGCAGACCCAAGCTTACATACAGCAACAAAATACGCTCGTACATAATCATAGGCACGATTTTACTGCTGTGCGCTATATTTTTCTATTTCATAAAATTATATCCGTACATGTTTTCGGGCGAGGAGCAGGACAACAGCGATGATATCGAAAAAATCGAATACTACAGATGATTAAGTTATTACCCGATAACGTCGCGAACCAGATTGCTGCGGGAGAAGTTGTACAGCGACCCGCGTCGGTTGTTAAGGAATTGATGGAAAACGCAATTGATGCGGGAGCGTCGCAGGTAAATCTGGTAATCAAGGATGCAGGGCGGACGCTTATACAGGTTACGGACAACGGTTCGGGCATGTCCGACACGGATGCGCGAATGGCTTTCGAAAGGCATGCAACCTCCAAAATAGTCGAAATTAAAGATTTGGAATATATCAGGACATTTGGTTTCAGGGGAGAAGCGCTGGCTTCGATTGCAGCCGTTTCCGAAGTCGAATTGAAAACGCGGCAGAAAGACGGGGATTTGGGCGTCCGTTTACTTATTTCCGCGTCCAAAGTCGTTTCGAGCGAGCCGGTTCAATGTTCCGCAGGCTCGAGTTTTTCGGTCAAAAATCTTTTTTACAACATCCCTGCACGGAGAAAATTCCTCAAGTCCGACCCTTCGGAACTGAAACAGATAATCAATGAATTTCATCGAGTTGCAATCTGCAATCCCGGTATCGAATTTACTTTTAACAATAACGGCACGCAACTGTACAGTCTGGCGGCGGGGAATCAGAAACAGCGGCTTGCAGGCATGTTCGGGAAAAACATCGCAAGCGCGCTTATTGACGTAAACGTTGAGACGTCAATAGTTAGAGTCTCCGGTTTCGCGGGAAAAGCCGACAAGGCGAAGAAAACTCCCGGCGAACAGTTTTTCTTTGTCAACAACAGGTTTTTCAGAAGTCCCTACATGCAAAAAGCCGTGTACAAGGCTTACGAACAGCTGATTCCTGCAAACATGCATCCCTCGTTTTTTATATTTCTTGACGTCGACCCCGCCAATATCGACGTCAATATACATCCCCAGAAAACAGAAGTCAAGTTTGAAGACGAGCAGGCTGTATGGCAGATTATTAATGCCGTGGTCAGGGAATCGCTGTCGAAATACGCCGTTGCGCCCTCGATAATATTCGACATGGAAGGAGCGCCAAACATTCCCGTTCTGGAAAGAAACACCAAAGTTGCTGCTCCTGAGATAGCCATCGACAGGGAATACAATCCGTTCAAATCTGCCGGTACACAATATTCAAAACCGGATAAAAACATGGACGGATGGGAACAGTTTTACAAGGATTTCAACAGGCAGTCAGGAACAGCGCTCGACGCTTCCATCGCCGGTTTTGAACAGAAAACCGCCTTCGAAGACGATGTGCAAAAGAAACGTTTTTTGCAGATAAAAGACAGGTATATAGCTACTCCCGTGAAATCGGGTTTAATGCTGGTCGATATCTGCAAGGCTCATCAGCGGATTCTGTTTGAGGAATTTATCGCACTGTTTCAGGCTAATTCTCCTGCAGTCTCGCAAAAGCAGCTGTTTCCCGAAACGGTTGAACTGTCGATTTCCGACTACATGCTCATCCAGAGCGTTCAGGGCGAGCTGGAAAAAATGGGTTTCGACATCCGCAGTTTCGACGGCAGCATTGTATTTTACGCCTTTCCTGCCGGACTGGAAAAAGCTAACGCAAAGAACATTGTCGATGAAATTCTCCGGAATATCAAGGAAGACTACAATAGCCCGACCTGGGATACCCGCGAAAAACTCGCACTCTCGCTGGCAAAGTCGGAATCGGTGAAAAAGTGCGGAATCCTCAGCGATATCGAAATGGAACACCTTATCAACAGGCTGTTTGCATGTAAAATGCCCGACATCGACGCAGAAGGCAAACCGACCATCTCCATAGTGGAAATCGAAAAGTTTTTTACTCCCCAGTCATGAAATTAATAATTTTTAAATCATAATATATTATAAATAATTAAATTATAAATTACTCAAATGAAAACATTTAATACTATTGTTACATCCATTGCAGCGTTTACGATTTTGCTGTCGGGATGTTCAAGTGATTTTTCGGCGATAGAGAGCGGATTCGTTTCTCCTCCCGACAGCATCCGAACCGGCGTATACTGGTACTGGATAAATGACAATATCTCGAAAGAAGCTGTTGTAAAAGACTTGCAGTCAATGAAGCAGGCTGGCATCAACCGCGCTTTTATCGGGAATATCGGCGAAGGATATTCCAGGGGGAAAATCAGGATTTTAAGCGACGAATGGTGGGAAGTGATGCATGCAGCGCTGAAAACCGCTACCGAACTGGATATCGAAATCGGAGTGTTCAATTCTCCGGGATGGAGCCAGTCCGGAGGTCCGTGGATAAAGCCCGAACAGTCAATGCGCTATCTGGCTGTTTCGGAACTGCGCGTGAAGGGTCCCGGCAGGATAAATGAAAAGTTGCCGGAACCGGCAGGCTCGCTCGGCTTTCAGGATTTGAAAGTCATAGCGTTCCCTGTTTCCGACAGTTACAGGCAAAACCTCTTCGACGTTCCCGCTGCCCGCGTAATATTTTCCGACAGTAAAATGCCGGTTGCCCAGCCGTCCAAGACTCCTGAAAAATACGGGCTTCCGGGAGGAGAATCGTATATCGGGCTTGTACTGCCCAAAGCTTTCACGGCGCGCAGTCTGGAATTAAAGATTTCGGGATATGCATACGCCGGAGCCGAGCTTCAGGCAAAGGACGGGACGGAGTTTAAAACAGTCAAGCAGTTTCATATCAACCGTACAAACTTCCACCGTAACGTAGGTTTCGAACCGTTTGCTTCGATTGTCGTTTCGTTTCCGGAGGTCGAATCTTCGGAATACCGCATCGTTTTCCATGATGCGGAAGGAGGCAGCAGTTTTGGCGGGATAATCCTTTCGGCGACGCCGATGATGGAACGTTATCCGGAAAAATCGCTGGCTAAAATGTTTCAGTCCCCGCTGCCTTACTGGCACGATTATCTCTGGGACAGGCAGGCTGACATTCAGTCCGGCGCGGCTTCGCTGATTGCAAAACCCGAACAGGTTACAGATATTTCGCAGTACATGTCTCCGGACGGAACTCTTGCCTGGGACGCTCCCGCAGGCGAATGGATAATAATGCGGACGGGAATGAGTTCGACCAGAGTTACAAACAGTCCCGCCACGCCGGAAGGTACCGGTCTGGAAGTGGATAAAATGAGCAAAGTGCATATTGCCGCTCATTTCGACGCTTTTCTCGGGAAAATAATGGAACGCATCCCGCCGGAAGACCGCAAGACATGGAAAGTGGCGGTCGAAGACAGTTATGAAACGGGCGGTCAGAATTTTACCGACGGCTTTCTTGAGGAGTTTAAGGAACGTTACGGATACGATCCTCTTCCGTTTATTCCTGTTTTCAGCGGGCATGTCGTTGGCAGTCCTGACCTGTCAGACCGTTTCCTCTGGGACGTGCGGCGCATGGTTGCCGACAAAGTTGCATACGATTATGTCGGCGGTTTAAGGGAAATATGTAATAAATACGGGCTTACCACATGGCTGGAAAATTATGGACACTGGGGATTCCCCGGCGAATTTCTCCAGTACGGGGGACAGTCCGACGAAATCGGCGGCGAATTCTGGAGCGAGGGAGACCTCGGAGACATAGAAAACCGTGCAGCGTCTTCGAGCGCGCATATTTACGGGAAGACAAAAGTGTCGTCGGAATCGTTTACCAGCGCCGGAGGTTCTTACGTCCGTCATCCCGCGGTTTTGAAACGCCGCGGCGACTGGTCGTTTACCGAAGGCGTCAACAACACTTTGATGCATGTGTACATCCAGCAGGCTTACGAAGATATCTACCCGGGAGTCAATGCATGGTTTGGAACGGAGTTTAACCGTAAAAACACATGGTTCAGTCATATCGACCTGTTTACTACATATCTGAAACGCTGTAACTTCATGCTTCAGCAGGGATTGAACCTTGCCGACGTCGCCTATTTTATCGGCGAAGACGCTCCCAAAATGACCGGGATACGTAATCCCGAAATCCCCGCGGGCTACAGTTTTGACTATATCAATGCCGAAGTGATTGTGCGCGATTTGTCTGTGAAAGACGGAAAACTGACATTGCCCCACGGAACTTCGTACAAAGTACTGGTATTGCCGGCGCTGGAGACGATGCGTCCCGAAGTGCTGACAAAAATCGAACAGCTGATTGCAGACGGAGCGACTGTTTTGGGACCTCCGCCAAGCCGTTCGCCAAGTATGAAAGGATATCCCGACGCCGACGAAGAGGTGAAATCCATGGCAAAGAAGCTTTGGGGCGACCTGTCTGTGTAACAGCGCAGTTACGGGAAAGGAAGGCTGCTGACGGACATGAGCATGCAGGAGGTGTTTGACCTGTTGAAGACTGTTCCCGATTGCCGTATCGAAAGCAAAACTCCCGTGCGGTATGTTCACAGGACTCTTGGCGACAGGGATATATATTTCCTTACGAACCAGAGCGAGGAGCGGGTGGAGACTTCCATCGGATTCAGAGTGAAGGATATGCAGCCCGAACTGTGGAATGCCGTGACGGGAGAGATTCGTCCCCTGCCATCGTTCGAGCAGAGCGGCGAAACGACCATTATCCCGATACGCCTTGAATCGCTCGAAAGCGCGTTCATCGTTTTCCGTGAAAAGGGCAGCTCTGCAGGCGCTTCCGCTCAGCTTTCCGCGAATTATCCGGAGATGAAGGTTCTGACTGCAATCAATTCGCCATGGGAGGTGAGCTTTGAATCGAATACTGTAAAACGCGGTCCTTCCGGAACGGTAACTTTCGACAAACTGACGGACTGGTCACAGAATGAGAATGAACAAATCCGGTATTATTCGGGAACGGCTGTCTATAAAACAAAATTCACCGTCGACAAAAAACCGGAAAACGGGAAAGTATATCTCGACCTCGGAAAGGTGAATATGATGGCTAAGGTGAAGGTTAACGGTAAATACGCCGGCGGCGTATGGACAACGCCATATCGCCTCGATGTAGCGTCTCAGCTGAAAAACGGCGAAAATTCTATCGAGATAGAACTCGTTAATACGTGGGTGAACCGTATAATAGGCGACTTGAAACTCCCTCCGGAAAAGAGGATTCTGAATATGAGCAGCATGTCGTGGGATGAAAATTCGCCCCTGCAGTCTTCGGGCTTGCTGGGACCGGTTCAGCTGATATATCCGGAATAATAATGCGAATATGGATAAGAAAGTTGTATTTATCACCGGCGCTTCTTCAGGAATAGGACGCGCGACGGCGTTGTTGCTGGCAAAGCGCAATTATACTGTTTACGGCGCTGCACGGCGGATTGATCGCTTAAAGGAACTTGAATCGCAAGGCGTCAAACCGCTTGTCATGGACGTAACCGATGAAATATCTGTTAGCAATGCGATAAATGAGCTTATTAAAAACGAAAACAAGATTGACGTTTTAATCAACAATGCGGGCTACGGCGAATACGGTGCGATAGAGGATGTAAGTATCGAAAATGCGAAGAAACAACTGGATGTAAACCTGTTCGGGACGGCTCGCGTTACACGGCTGGCGCTGCCCGTCATGCGTAAGCGGAAAAGCGGGAAAATCGTGAACATCTCTTCCATTGGCGGGAAAATGGCGGCGCCAATGGGCGGCTGGTATTATGCAAGCAAGTTTGCGCTGGAAGGATTGAGCGACAGCCTGCGTTTGGAAGTCAGGCAGTTTGGCATTGACGTTATTCTCATCGAGCCGGGCGGAATAAAAACCGAATGGGTGGGGATAGCCAACGATACAATGATGAAGGCTTCCGGACATTCGGCATATTCCCATTTTGCGGAAGCCGTCTCAAAAGCGACTTCTCTTTATGATAAAACGCCGGGGCCGGTCGTAATTGCAGAATTAATTAAAAAAGCCATAGAAGCCAAAAAACCAAAAGCAAGGTATGTAAAAGGATTTATGGCAAAACCGCTTATATTTGCGAAAAAACTGCTGAGCGATGCAATGTTTGATAAAATCGTTTTAAGCCAGTTTAAATGAAAAATCCGGACGCCGCAGTTTTCAGATGCGTCGTCGAGCTTTTTTCAAAAAAGTATGTGCGTGCATAGCCCAAGTTGTGCGTTCGCATACTTTTAACTTTTTAATATCTCCTTCAGGGGGAAAATCCCTCGCCTTTAGGCGAAGACTTTAGTTTAAAAAAAGCGTTGGGGGTAGGGTAGGGGGGTACCTCCTATACAATAGTGCATAATGCATAATTGGGGATACGTAAGCCTTTAGTCGCCTTCAGGCGACAACCAACCTTTCGCCTTCAGGCGAAAGTAATTGAGTTATTAATAAATCAGTTAAAAGCTCTTTTGAACTCAATACTTAACGGGAAAATTTCAGAGAAGGGTAAAAATGCACGCGCACATTTTCTAAGGTAAGGGGGAGAAGAAATATGCGTGTTAAATCTTGCTCGACTCTGCTTTTTTCGCGAAAGCATTGTCAAACCGATTGAAGGCAGGTCTCCTGACTTACTCCATCCTGTGCGCCTTCCCAAAGATTT
>JAISDR010000224.1 GCA_031264645.1 Prevotellaceae bacterium
TTTGTCGTACACCATTACTTTCCAGAAATACTCACGGCTCGATTGCAGTTCGTTTCCTTCAAAAGGTACTAAAACCGATTGCGGAGAGTTTACTTTTCCGCTGTTCCAGACGTCGGCGCCGGTTTCCGTAAGTTTTTTGAGGCTGCTTGCCACCAGCAGATGATATGCCGTCTGGCGCTGTCCTCTCACATGTTTGGAATCATTCAGTCGCCATCCTAAACTGGGCGCCGTCCGGTCGATACCAATCGGTTCAGTCTGTTATTCGCATTGAAGTCCGGCGGGTATAAGCCCCTCATTCGATTGTCCGTAGGCAAATATTATCCCGCAAATCGACATTAATAGGAAAATTCTTTTATTCATGATAATTTTATTTAAATTTTAAAGTCCCTAAAGTCCTTAAAGTCCTTAAGGTCTGAAAAGACCTTAAAGACTTTATATAACGCGCGGACTAAAGTTTGTGAACGCCAGATACGCGATGCTCGCGTCTCCACGACGATTCTTCGCGTCTCTAATCTGTGTAATCTGTGTCACAATTTATGCAGTCCAGTGTCCACAGATTACACAGATACAATTTTAGCCCGTGCGCAGTATAATGTTTCATTCATCGCACAATATAATTATACCGCATAATAAAAACACGTCACGCGGAGATTCTTCCGTATGGAACCGAAATCCGCATGGCATTTGTCCGAACAGCGCCATGCGGCAACCGATTGCATCTATTCCGTTTTCTTTTTTGGAGATTTGTGCTCCGATTTTTTCTTCATGCCAATGCTCTGATATTCGTTGGAATCAGCGCCAAAATGCGCACGAATCTGATCTTTGGCGGCAAGTATTGCCTCGTGAAATTCATGTTCGATTTTAACAACATTGTCACGGGCGGCTTTTGCTTCTCCAACCTTTTGTACTTCCGTTTTTCTCGCGGCTTTCACTTTAGATTCTAAAGAACGCAAACGGCTAAGAGTCAATTCCGGTTTGGACGGGGCATAATTACTGATGCCTTCAATAGCATCCAGGGTGTCGGCGTCCCTCTTTAGATCGTACGAATGCAATCTTTTCGTTTTACTATCCATTGTTTTTACAATTTAAAATTAATATTATATTTTTTAATATACTTTTATTACATGGGCTTGCATTGACGCTGCACGGGCTTGCTTTGACACTGCACGGGCTTGCTTTGACACTGCACGGGCTTGCTTTGATGCTGCACGGGCTTGCTTTGACACTGCACGGGCTTGCTTTGACACTGCACGGGCTTGCTTTGACGCTGCACGGGCTTGCTTTGACACTGCACGGGCTTGCATTGGCATTGTGCAAGCTTATGTTGGCATTGCGCGGGCTTACGCTGTTCTTATTTCCTGACATTCTTATCATCGTCATTAATACTTGTATTGCGGGCAAAGGTACATATTTTTTTATTATGTAACGTGTAAAAAATGTCGTTCGCAAACTTAAGGCTGTTATATTTCTTTTTGCATTAAGGGATGCGAAATATATAAGATCTTCGTTTAAACATTTACATGTTATTTATTTCGTGTACCTTATTAAGAATTTCAGATACTTTGTCCACTGTCAGTCCGGTGATTTTGGCGATGGTTTCAACAGATAAACCTTCTTTGCCGCTTGCGACTACAAGTTCCTCTTTCGCTTCTGCTCTTCCTTCTGTTTTGCCTTCTGCTCTTCCTTCTGCTCTTCCTTCGATTAATGAAGTTTGTATTACACTCCTTTCGTACCGCAGCGATTCCTTGTGAGCATAGTATGCTTTCCGTTCTTCTTCGCTAAGGCGGTCTTCCTGCAGACGGTCGCGGGCTTCGGCTAATCCTTTGGCTTTGGCATTTTCGGGAATCTCGCCGGTTTTCAGGAATGAGATCCATTCGTCCAGGGAGGTAACAGCCTTTTTGTTAAATTCATTGACGCGAATGACATAATATTCCGGAAATAAATCGCCGGCGTCTTCACAGATAAACTGCTCGCGCTGACGTTCCGACAGTTTCAGCACATCATTTTTATAGATACCTGTAAATGTCGTACGTCCGTGATATACATAATCTTCACCCTGCCCCAGATCAAAGTAAACGATATTCACCGAATAGAGCTTTTTGATGTTTTCGTACTCATCCCCCTGCCAGATATATTCGGTTATAGCTTTCGACACGCCGTAAAGCATCCGGTGGAAATAGCTCAACTCTCGGTTGTTCTGAACTTCCACAATGATTAATTCTCCCCTGCTGTCTTCAGCAAGTATGTCGACCCTGTTGAACTTGTCTGTGGCGCTTTCCTGATTGCCTTCGCTTTCCAGAATGCGAACTATACATATATCTTCATTCAACAGTGTGGACAGCAGTCCTTCCAAAACTACAAAGTTGGATTTTTGACGCAACAGGCGCTTCGCCGCCCAGTCAAAACGTACTAAATTACTGCTCATGACATATTTATTTTTATAATTACTTTAATAATTTCCCCGCAAAGATAAATAATAATACCGAACTGACTTCCGATTTTTGCCAGCTGCCTTGCATCGAAAGAGGAGAACAGGGATTTCTTGTATTTAAAATATCCTGTAATTGCGATCATTGCGGCATTGTCTGTAGTAAACCTGCGTTCGGGGACGAAGACATTCCATCCGTATTTATTGCCGTTTTGCTGCAATCTTTCTATTAGACCGGAGTTTGCGGAAACCCCTCCTGCGATAGCCACGTCGTTTATTCCGGTTTTTGCGGCGGCTTTAATCAGTTTATCCATCAGGACGTCGATAATTGTCTTTTGGATAGAAGCGCACAGATCGGCTTTATTTTCTTCGATAAACGCGGGATTTTCGGCGACTTTTTTCTGGAGGAAATACAGGAAAGACGTTTTCAAGCCGCTAAAACTGTAGTTCAGATCGGCGACTTTGGGTTTGGCGAAAGAAAAAGCATCCGGGTTTCCCGTTTTTGCCAGCGCATCAATCACCGGACCTCCCGGATAAGGCAGTCCCATGACCTTTGCGCACTTGTCGAACGCCTCTCCCGCCGCATCGTCGATCGTACTGCCTGTTATCTCGAAATCCAGATAATCTTTAACAACAATAATTTGCGTATGCCCACCCGAAACCAGCAGACAAAGAAACGGCAAAGAAGGAAACGCCTTTTCCTTTCCCTCTTCCTCCAGAAAGAGGGAAAGCACATGTCCCTGCAGATGATTGACTTCAATCAGCGGGACGCCGATCGAAGCAGCCAGTCCCCTGGCAAAGGAAACGCCAACCAGCAGCGAACCCATCAATCCCGGACCTCCCGTATAAGCGATTGCGTCCAAATCGTTTTTCGTAACATTCGCCTCTTTAAAAGCCGTATCCACAACAGGAATAATATTTTGCTGATGCATCCGGGATGCAAGTTCGGGAATAACCCCGCCATATTTTTCGTGCACCTTCTGGCTTGCAATAACATTCGACAGCAAAACCCTGTCGCATATCACCGCCGCCGAAGTATCGTCGCAGGACGATTCTATCCCCAGTATTTTAATCATTTCATTATATTTCACTTGACAACCTCGACCCACTGACCCGTGTTGTTTGCGCTTATTGTGCCGTCGTACATTGCTTCGACCTTTGCGGCGGGAAGATAGAACCTGCCCACGTATGCCGCAGTGAGTTTTACCCTGAACTGTTTCGGTTTTTTAAGACTGAAATAAGTATATACCCTGTCATCCCTGATATCGCAGTAGTCATAATTATCCGCATCCCCCCCGGTTTCGATACCCAGCAGGCGACTGTTCATTATCTCCCATCCGGACGGGAATATCTGAGTCAGGGCGACATTCGAATACAGTTCTCCTGCGGGACTTATATTCACCACATCAATGACAGCGTAGAAATCCGTTCCCTGTTTCAGCTTGGCAGGATCTATAATAGATTTACCGTCGGAAAACGAAACTTTAAGCTTTATTTTGTTTTCCGCAGCCGTTTCATTCCCTTCGACAGGCGTGCCGGTTGTCGAAATCTGTACATAAACGCTGTTTTGCGACTTGTTAGACACATCGAAGCGTCCCGAACTCAGGTCGCCAAGGCTTGAAACCCATATTGACTTGCTGGAATTTACACTGTTTTTGCTGCCGTTGTACGTATAATCCATATTGATGGAACTGCCATTCTTCAGATTTTCGGCATAACGGGAGATGCCCATGAGAGCGTATGCAGTAGTCTGGGTACTCATCCAGCGGTTCGAGTTGAGCCTTTCCGAAAGACTGCGCACCAGCTCGAATGCCGCGCTTTCGCGTCCCATCTGCAATAAAGCGTCCACTATCAATGCCATATCCCTGGTACTCGAGCCGTAAGTCTGTGAAAACGAAGAATACTCCTTAACGCTGGTTCCGGTGTTTTCTATTATTTTATCTGCAATTTCGGCTTGTCCTGCCAGAGCGTATGCCGCGGCAAGCACCCAGCGCGTCTGTACCGAGATAGTTTTATCCTCTTTCAACCTGTTCATGGCGCCCAGTTCCGGGGCTTTGGCTTTGGAGAGGGTATACAGCCTGTATGCCTGATCCAAATCCTGCTGGGAATAAGAATAGTATGAACCTTTCTGGCTGCTCATCACCCAGGTGCGGGCTTTTTTCTGCTGATATTTCAGCCATCCCTGTTTCAGTCCGCTTGGCAGTGAAAATCCCTTTTTCTCCGCCTCGAGCATAAAGTCGCCGGCATAGCTTGTTGTCCAGTCATTATACGAGCTTTCCCCGGGCCAGTAAGTGAATCCGCCCTCATATCCGGCAAAGTTCTTCAACTTGTTCAATGCGGCTTTGACATTATACGAGGCGCTGGTTCTGTCCTTTTCGTTCATGTCGATAACCGAATTAAGATACAGTTGCGGGAAAGCGGCGGAGGTGGTCTGCTCAAGACATCCGTGCGGATATTGAATCAGATAATTAAGCCTTTGCCCCAAATTCAGCGGCGGAATCACCGATGCTTCTATCCTGCCCGTGTTCGTGCCTTTCATTCCGTGCAACTCTTCCGATATCGAATTGCTTTTGCCGGCTTCCAGAACAAACGAATGAACTTTTGTCAGGGGCGGATTGGGAGTACGCACTTCTATTTCAACATTATATTCCGAACGTTCGTTTCCGGAAACAGCAATGACTTTCACATTGCCGACGCCTGTCTGTTTCTTTACTTTCAGCTTGAATGTCGTCATTTCCTCTCCTGCAGACTCAAATTCGACGCTGCGTTTATTTTCTTCCAGTACTGTAAACAGGTCGTTTGTCTCGACAGATACATTTACCTTTTTTATCTTTTCGTCCATTGAGAACAGCGTTACGGGCAGGTCGATTTCCTCGTCCGGACCAATAACGCGCGGCATTGTCGCCAGAACCATGAGCGGTTTTTTAACGGGAACGACCTTTTCGGTATTTCCGTATGCCTTTTTGTCGCCTGCAACAATCATTACCTTTACCGAACCGATATAGCTGTGCATTTTCAGGTTGTGAGTCTTTTTCTGACCTTTGTTCAGCGTGAACGGACCAATGAAAGTTACCACGGGCTTGAACCTGTTGACTTTGGTTCTGTTTGCCGAAGCAGCGTCATCGCCTCCTATTGCAAACAGCTGCTCGATTCGTCCGCCATAAGCCCCGATCAGCGATTCGTACATGTCCCAGGTATTTACGCCCAGCGCTTCTTTTGCGTAGAAATAGTCCCACGGATTCGGAGTTCTGAATCTGGTCAAATCAAGCAGTCCTTCGTCGACAACGGCAAGCGTATAAGTCATCGGCTTACCTTTTTCCTCGCTCACAATGACTTTATAGTTTTCTTCCGGACGTATGCTCTCGGGCGTATCCAGCACGGGATAAAGTTTTGTTTCGGGATCGACAACGTTTACGGGAATAACGCCGAACAGGCGGACAGGCAAATCGTTCTGCGTCTGTGCATGAGGCTGTACCAGAGTTATGGACACATAGACGTTGGGGGTCATTTCGGAAGTGGTTTTGATTTCGATTTTTGTATCGCCGTCTTCACACGCAACCCAGTAATTACTCAGGACTTTAGTCCCGTTTTCGATGCTTACGAGCGCCTTGGCGGTATTCGACGAAGGGAATGTAATTATCGCGCTTTCACCTGCATCGTATGATTTTTTATCGCTTTCGAACATCAGCATCGTCGAGCCTTCGCTGCCCTGCCTTGCCCGACCGCCCCATCCGGGCCAGTCGTAATAGGCAACCGTACCGGCGCTGTGGTCTCCGTTTTTATCCGTCACTTTTATCAGGTAAAATCCATATTGATTGTGAGAAGCCTTGTATGAAAACACTCCGCGCCCGCCGGATATTCTGATGCTTTCCTCGTGCAGGGGCGTCGCATACCGGCTGTAATTGAAATTGGCAAGCTGATTGTCGGACGAACTCCACCACCAGCTCCATCCAAGTTTATATACTGTGATTTTCACGTCCATCTGTTCGGAAACGGTTTTTCCCGACTTGTTGAGAAGGACAATGTCAAACATCTGGTTCTTGTCTGTTTCAAGCATATTGTTGAAGCCTGTTCCTTTCGGCTGGGCAATCCCCACATATCTTTTGTACGGCGATATTTCCTTGCTCACATTGTCGATACTGAAATCGCCTCCTTCTTCAAAAACCCGTGTAACGAAGTTTGCCCTGAGCTTGCCCGACGGCTTGTTGCCGACGTCGACTGTTTGCGAGAAATTGACCGTTCCTTCGCTGTTCAGGTTTCCCGAGAAAAAGGTCTTTTGATCCGCTTCAAAAGTTTTTGTAGGATCATCAAAGACATAGCCTTCAAATCCTTTAAATACAGTCTTTACCGGATTAAGGTACATGGATATTTCGGCGCTGAGGTTCTTAGCCGGCGCTCCGTGCAGCCACGAGGATGACAGCGAGGCTGCTATCGGGGCTTGCAGTTCCAGCTCGTCCTGCTGGAATGTCAGATTTATTTTCAGCCTGTTAGGTTTGATTGTTTCCACTTTCAGGATTTTATTGAAGGAAACGCCGCCAACTTTCACCGACGCAAGCCAGTTTCCTGTCGGGGCGTCGTCATTTGTTTGATAAACAAAATTGTAGAAACCGTTCATTCCTCCTATTTTACTTTGCTTATTGACAACTCTGCCTCTGGCGTCCGTTATTTCCAGACTTACAGGATGCGAAGCGGGGAGGCTGTTTTCCAAATCCTGAAGGATGAAAGTCAGGAAGATAGAATCCCCCGGTCTCCAAACGCCTCTTTCCCCGTAGATAAATCCTTTTATTCCGTTTTTGACAGCGTCGCCGGCAACATCGAAACGGCTGAGCGATATCGACAAGCCTTCCGACATCTGCAAATAGCCTCTCTGCGCGCCCTGCCGGGCAATTGCGACAAATGGCTTTCCCTTTACTTCAACGTCGGCAAACCCTTCGGCATTTGTTATTCCCCTGCCGATCAGCTGCTGCTGGTAATTGTAGATTTCCATCTCGACCGAAGACGCGGGAGTGATTGAATGTATATTTGTTACAATAAAACGCACCGAGTTTTTTGTCCCGATTTTGGCTACGATGCCGAGGTCGGAAGCAAGTATGTTTTTCGCGGCACGACACCTGCTGTTATCTCGGTAATATCGATCGCTGCAGGGACTGGAAGAATCTTCGTAATTCTCGTCGTCGTCATAGTAGTAATTATAGTATTCGTACTCGTAAATATTAGGGTTATCGTAGTTGTATTCCAGCTTTTTCAACTGTTCTTCATCGGAAAGATTCTCGGTATCCGCGCTTTCTTCTTCATCGCAATCCGTGATAGCCTGCTTTTTCGTAAAGAAAAGTTCGATTCTGTAAATTGCGCCCTGTTCGGGAGTTACCAGCTTCGACAAATCCAGCGCGTATGTACTCCAGCGGCGCAGTTCCTTGACCGTTCTGTTTTCGTCAAGACGAATGGTTTTGACTGCAATCAGCCGTCCGGCGCGCTTCAGTTCCGAATTTCCGCCGAGGGAGTTTACCTGTAAAAATTGCAGTACATTGTTCTCGTATATCTTTATCACTTTGGCAGTAACCGATTTTACCGAAACAGCCTGAAACGGCATAATTGTCCCGTTGCTCGAGGTCGGGAGTATGTTTCCTTTGCCCAGAAACTTGATTTCGGGACTGTTTGACTCGAAAAGCAGTTCTTCGGTATAGTTTTTCCCGAAACTGCCTCCGTTGGCGCTTTTCAGGCTCTCGAATACTGTCAGTGTAATCTGTCCCGTAAGCCTTTCGGAGGGATAAAGCAGTATTGTGTTCAGCGATACTCGATACGTAAAGCGGTATTCTTCGATGGAGACAATGCCTTTCAGATTCTGTTTGGCGTCGATGGGCGCCGAAAACCGGCATATAATGACCTGATTCCCGTCTTCGTCGCTCGAAGTGATTCCCAATATGTCGAACTCGTATTTGCTTGGTATCCTCAGTGTTTCGTCGTCCGTCAAATCGCCGCCTATGCTTTTTGCGTCAAGATTCAATTTCAATTCGGACGCCGATTCGCCGGCTTTTATGCTGTCTATGGTAAAGGTATGCCTGTTGCCTTCGTGTTCCCACTTGACTGTCGGCGTTTTGTCATTCAGCTTGACCGTAAGCATTTTCTCCACCATAGCCGGCTCGGCATAATCGGAGATGTGCACTTCCCTGATTAATTGAAACATGTGCGGCGCTGTCTCGCTGTATAGCTTCAAGCCTTCGCGCGACATGTAAAACGACGGCTTTATGGTCGAAAAGCTGAATTCGAACTTGCGAAACTCCTTGTCGACGTTTTTAACCGCTTTACCTACATCGAATTTCACGACATACCGCTGATTGATTTTCAGTTTCTCATCGGGAACAAAAGCAAAACTGCGATTGTTCAGCATCTGTATATTCCCTTTTACCGAAGGCGAAATATCAAATAATTCATTACTTACGGATTCCTCCGAATCTAAATAAGATGGCTCGGACAATTGTACAATGATGCTGGACTTGACAGAAATATCCCCGGAGGTAAACGCCTCAATATACGGATTATAACTCGGAGAAATATTTTCGTCGCTCTGCCCGGACTTGCACGAAACCAAAAACAGCGTAAATACAGTAATTAATAGTAAATTTTTTGTGCCCATAATAATTCAAATTTATAAAAATCAATAATATAGCCCATACTCTAATGCGTATGAATGAGTGCAAAATTAAGTATTTTTTTCAAAAGAGCGCGTTTTGTAAAACAAAAAAAATGCAGAGGTAATTATCAGTATGAAAGTAGAGTCAGCAGGCAAATCAATCAAAGAGATATTTTCCATGCAAAAAAATACGGTGCGGCGGGTGTTGTGTTTAGTTTGCTGTTGCCGGATGGTTCGGTCGATGAACAGAGAACCGTGGAACTGGTTGCTGTTGCAAAAAATTAGGCGTACGACAAAATTCCGTATCTCAATTCCCCGCAGGGGATGATATCAATAGAAACAAAGTAATAGACACAGTACAACTCCGTTAGTACCTAACAAGTCAAATTAATGCATTATTTGGCAAGAAATTAAAAATTAAAAGCGGGAATGATTACCATTTCCTTAATTTTAAGTGCCATAACAATTGTTTCCTTTCCCAGTTTAGTGAGATAATATTTGTAGGAACCGGTCGCTTTTTTGATCAGTCCGTGTACTCTCAGCCGCTTGATCAGGCG
>JAISDR010000253.1 GCA_031264645.1 Prevotellaceae bacterium
GACAATCATATTCGATATTCGATTTTTTATCTAACTTTGCGGATTCAAAAATGTTGTATTATAGTCGTAATTCTATGAATATAAAGTTAAAGAAGAGGTTTATCGGATTTATTTGGGGAGTAGCCTTATTTCCTTTTGTATTTCTTTTACTGATGATTATTCTGATAAACTGGGGGGTATTTGGGAAGATGCCGACATTCGAGCAGCTGGAGAATCCGCAGAGCGAACTTGCCACCGAAGTATATGCCGAAGACGGGAACGGGAACTATACCCTTCTGGGAAAGTTTGCCCTGAAAAACCGATCGCATATTGAATATAAGGAACTGTCGCCGAATCTGATCAAGGCGCTTGTTGCAACCGAAGACGTCCGGTTTGTGAAACATTCGGGGATTGACTACCGAAGTCTGGCGCGCGTACTTTTCAAGACCGTCCTCGGAAGAAACGACAAGTACGGAGGCGGAAGCACCATCACCCAGCAGCTCGCGCTGAACCTCTATTCGGAACGGAGCAGCAACAGAATCAAGCGGGTAATACAGAAGCTGCAGGAATGGGTTACCGCGGTCAATCTGGAAAAGAACTACACCAAATCGGAGATAATCACCATGTATTTCAACACCATTCCCTTCGGTTACGAATCGTACGGCATCCGCACCGCCGCGCAGACATACTTCAACAAGCTCCCCGCCGAACTGAGCGTCGAGGAATCGGCTCTGATGGTGGGACTTCTGAACGCTCCCTCGTGGTACAATCCCGTGAAGCATCCCCAGCGCGCAAAGGACAGGCGGAATGTCGTCCTCTCGCAGATGCTGAAATACGGATACATGGCAAAGAAGGATTACGATTCCATCTCGAAACTCGACATAAAGCTGAATTTCAAGCTCACAAACCACAACACCGGCTACGGAACGTATTTCAGGGAACTGCTCAGGCAGGTGATGAAAATGCAGAAGCCCGACATAAAGAACTACCGGTTCAAGACCCGCGAAGACTATGTCGCCGATTCGATACAGTGGGAAATCAACGACCTCTACGGATGGTGCAACAAGAATCTGGTCAACGGAAAGCCCTACAATATCGACCGTGACGGGCTGAAAATCTATACCACCATAAACGCGAAAATGCAGCAGTATGCCGAGGAAGCCGTCGTGGAACACCTCTCGAAAACGATTCAGCCGCAGTTTAACGATTCGAAAAGATACCGGAAACGCTTCCCGTTTTCAAACAACATGAAGGAATCGGACATCAACGAAAGCATCAGGAGGGCAATGAGAGCCAGCGACCGTTACCAGAAACTGAAAAGCGCCGGATATTCGGAATCCGAAATAATGAAAAGCTTTGACGACACGCTTCAGATGACCGTCTTTTCGTGGAAAGCGAAAAACCGCGAAACCGACACGCTGATGACCCCGCGGGACTCAATATGGTACTACAAGTCGATACTCCGGGCGGCGTTCATGGCTATCGAGCCGAATACCGGACGGATAAAGGCATACGTCGGAGGTCCCGACTTCAAGTATTTCAAGTTCGACAACGCATGGCAGGGACGCAGGCAGATCGGCTCCACGGTCAAGCCCTTTCTCTACACCCTTGCGTTTCAGGAAGGATGGACGCCATGCTCCAAAGTCCTTAACAACACGCAGGTCATCCCCCTGCCCGAAGGCGGAATATGGTCGCCGAAAACATCCGAAAAGGAAGAATACATAGGCAAGGAAATCACCCTGAAGCTCGCCCTCGCGCTGAGCAGCAACAACGTGTCGGCGTATCTGATACAGCGTCTCGTGCCCCACAATCTGGCAAAGCTCTGTCACGACTTCGGTCTCACGGGATACATGGATCCCACGCCTGCCATCTGCGTCGGCTCTTCGGACATGTCGCTTTTCGAGATGACCTCCGCCTACAACGTCTTCCCGAGCAAGGGAATGTACACCTTTCCCTTCTTCGTGTCGCACATAGAGGACAGGCACGGAAACAGGCTTGCCAGCTTTGTGCCGGCGCCGCAGGAGGTGATAAACGAAAATACGGCTTACCTGACGGTCAACGTCATGCAGGGCGTTACGATGGGCGGAACGGGTACGCGGGTGCGTAACTATGTCCCCTATTCGATGGACGTCGCCGGCAAGACGGGAACGACAAACAACAACTCCGACGGCTGGTTCATCGGCTACGTCCCGAAACTCACTACCGGCGTATGGATCGGAAACGAGGACAGAGGCTCGTACCTGCTGGGCGACGGAGCCAGAATGTCCCTGCCGATATGGGGTCTGTTCATGAAAAAGGTGCTCGCCGACAAAAATATACCCATACGGGAAACGGACAAGTTCGACATCCCCGCAAACATGGACATGTCAAACCTTAACTGTTCCGAAGAAAGTACATCCGACTGATGGGCTGTATAAAAACATACCGGCTGTGGGCGGCGCTTGCCCTGCTTTCGTCATGCGGAGAACGCGTTACGGTCAGCGACCTCGATTCGCTGGGACTGAAGTACAGGGTAAAGTCCGTGGACGAAAGTTTTTATATCGCGGACAGCCGTTTCGACAGCATCGTCCTGACAAAGAAACTCTATCAGTACAGATACCGGTTTCATTATGACAGCAGATATAAATCGGTGGAAAAGACGCTGTTTCCCGACAGTTTCGCATCTGCCGATTCGCTTTTAAACGTCCCGGAACAGGATTCCACGGAATCATTTCCACATTCATTCAAGGAGCCTGAATACTGTTTTGTAAACTACAGATACGCTTCGGATTCCCTGACGGTTCTGGAAATACTTGACGCGCGGGGCGGTTTGACGGGACGCATTGAGAGGAAATACGGGGGCGGACGGCTGCTTTCCGAAGAAAGATATTCGGAATCGGGCAGCCTGCTGTCGAAATCGGGATTCCGGTACGATTCGCGCCACAGGCTGACAAACAGTACCGTATTTTACGAAAACGGATATCTGGAAACAGACTGTGCATACTCTGCGGGCGAAAAGCTTGAGTCGGGCGGCGAGTTTAATTACCGCTACAAATTTGACATAAACGGAAGGATTTCAAGTAAACAGACATACCGCGGCGTCTCTCCCGTCGCCGAAAGGCATTTTAAGTATAACGGCTTCGGGGATTTGATAATGACGCACGAAACCGGCATGGACGGGACTGTCGGTAAAACCGTTTATGAATATGAATACGACGCCCTCAACAACTGGACGCTCTGCGTGGAATACAGCTGCACGGGCAATATTTTTGTACGTAAAAGAGAAATAACATACTATAACTGAAAGGATATGCAAACATCGTCATCACAGACATCCGGCGAAAAAAGGCAGATAAAAAGGCAGCTCGAAGAATTGCTGTCGAGCTGTCCGGACTGTAGCGAAGAAGCCGTTGCAAGGATTCGCAAGGCTTTTGATTTTGCCAATCATGCCCACATGGGAGTGCGCCGCAAGTCGGGCGAGCCATATATCATACATCCCCTGTCCGTCGCCATGATTGCGGTGAAGGAAATCGGGCTGGGCGAAGACGCAATATGCGCAGCCCTGCTTCACGACGTCGTCGAGGACGCCGACTTTACGGTCGAGGACATACGCTTCAGCTTCGGGGACAAGGTCGCCGAACTTGTAGACGGACTGACCAAAATCGACGGCGTTTTCGACAAGACGCAGTCGAAGCAGGCGGAGAATTTCAAGAAAATACTCTTTACACTGATTACCGATATCAATGTCATACTGATTAAGCTCGCCGACAGGCTGCACAACATGCGGACGCTCGACGCCATGTCCGAAAAGAAACAGCTGCAGATTGCAGGCGAGACATTCTACCTGTTCGCGCCGCTGGCTGAAAGGCTGGGCTTCTACGAAATCAAGTCGGAACTCGAGGATCTCAGTCTTAAATACTACGAACCGGCGGCTTACAGGGACATCAGGGAGAAAATCGACAGGAAGGCAGCCGAAAGCGAAACGTTTATCAATGATTTCGAAACCCCGATTATCGCAAAGCTCAGGGAAGCCGAAATCGAATTTGTGATAAGCAGCCGCTTCAAGTCGGTGTACTCGATATGGCGCAAGATGCAGACCAAAAACGTGCCCTTCAACGAAGTGTACGACCTGTTTGCAATACGCATAGTGTTCAAGCCCAACAGCAATCTCCCCGAACGGACGCAGTGCTGGGCTATATATTCGCTGATTACGGAGATATACCGCCCCAAGCTGGAACGGCTCAGGGACTGGGTCGGCACGCCGAAAGCCAACGGCTACGAGGCTTTGCACTGTACGCTCATGGGTCCCGGAGGGGTCTGGGTCGAGGTGCAGATTAAGACCGAACGGATGGACGATATTGCCGAAAGGGGCATCGCCGCCCACTGGAAATACAAGACGGAGGGACAGTCGAAAAATGAGTTTGACAACTGGCTGCAGCAGGTGAGGGAAAATTTCATGACCAACGACGAAAGCGCCGAAACGTTTGTCACCCGCTTCAAGACAAGCCTCCTCCAGCCCGAAATATACGTGTTTACCCCAAAGGGCGAACAGCGAAAGCTGCCGAAAGGCTCCACCGTTCTCGATTTTGCATACGATATCCATACGCATATCGGAAATCATGCCATCGCCGCCAAGGTCAACTACAAGCTCGTCCCGCTGAATCATGTCCTGAAAAGTACCGATCAGGTGGAAATCATTACCACTCGCTCGCAAAAGCCAAAAAAGGAATGGATCGACTTCGTTACGACGGTCAAGGCAAAAAACATGATCAAGACGGCGCTGAAATCCGAGGTGAAGGAACACGGCAAGAAAGGCAGGGAAATAATCGACCGCAAACTCGCCGAACTCGGAATACAGCCAAGCGCAAGAACGTACCGAAAGCTTATCGACGCGTACAGGCAGACGAACAAGGAGGAAATGTTCAGCAATGTGGGCGCAGGACTGCTGATTCTCGACGATTTCAATAAGAAGATAAGGGAAAATACTCCCCAGAAATGGGTGCAGTACTGGGGCATGCAGCTCGGTTTCAGCGGACGTAGCAAAATCAGCAATCTGAGAAAGATTGTCGAGGAAAGACAGCAGCAACAGCAGATAAGTGAAAAGACAGGGAAAATCGACACGAAATCAACTTACCTCCTGAAGGACGACCTTTCATACAAAATCGCCGAGTGCTGCAAGCCTATTCCCGGAGACGAAATTATCGGATTCACCGACAGCGAGGCTTCCACGATAACCGTCCATAAACGGAAATGCGAGACGGCAATGAAACTCGCGGCTCAGCACGCCGAAAAAATCGTCAACGCCCAGTGGAGCGTCCACAAGATTCTCTCGTTCCTCGCAGTGCTGGAAATAAGGGGTATCGACAGAATCGGAATCCTGAAGGACCTGACCGATATCATCGCCGACCGCCTTAGCGTCAATATCCGAAAACTGAATATCGAAAGCCATGACGGTATCTTCGAAGGATATATCGAACTGTATGTGCACGACCTCGACGACCTTAATAAACTGATAAGCGCCGTGCAGCAAATCAAAGGAATGGATAGCGTTAAACGGGTGGAAAACCCTTCCTCGAGGGAATTGTAAATGCGAATATGAAGACAAGACTGTTTTTTATTATGATTTTTACTTTTGTTTCAGCATCTGTTTTTGCGGCAAAAGTTGATACTGTGAGAGTTTTCAGCAAATCCATGAAGAAGGAAATTCCAGTGGTAATCGTTACTCCCGACGCTTATTCGAGGCAGAAATCTTATCCTGTAAGCTACCTGCTGCACGGATACAGCGACAGTTATAAAGGATGGATAAACGGCGTTCCCGAAATTAAGACGCTGGCGGATGAATACAATATGATTTTTGTGAATCCGGACGGAGGATTTTCCAGCTGGTATTTCGACAGTCCCGTAGACGAATCTTCTCGCTACGAAACATTTATTTCAGGGGAACTTATAGCCTTTATCGACACAAACTATTCAACAAAAGCGTCGCCGAAAGGCAGGGCAATTACCGGATTGAGCATGGGCGGACACGGCGCCCTGTATCTTGCCTTCCGTCATCAGGATATTTTCGGAGCCGCAGGAAGCACGAGCGGAGGAGTAGATATCCGTCCGTTTCCCAAAAACTGGGATATCGAAAAACGTTTAGGCTCATATTCCGAAAATCCCGAAAACTGGGAAAAAAACACGGTAATCAACATGCTGCATCTGCTTGTACCCAACTCACTGGCTTTGATTATCGACTGCGGAACATCAGATTTTTTCTACACGGTAAACTGTCAGCTGCACGAAAAATTGCTGGAACGAAATATCCCCCACGATTTCATTGCCCGCCCCGGAAGCCACAATTGGGATTATTGGAGAAATTCAATCAAATATCAGCTGTTGTTTTTTCACAATTATTTTGAAAAACAAAAATGAGACGCATGTGGAATTTTCACATTCGATTCGGTGAAAGGTTTGGGTGAGATTCCCCTACCCTACCCTACCCTGTCCGGCGAATTAACAAATTGAGTATTCCCGTCGAAGACCTCCAGAAAGAGAATTACACAGTGTAATTTTGTTCCCGGAGACTCCATGGACAGAATTACACTGTGTAATTCTCTTCCCGGAGACTCCATGGACAGAATTACACTGTGTAATTTTGTTCCCAGAGACTCCATGGACAGAATTACACAGTGTAATTTGCCATACGTCGGGCAATGCCGGCAGAATGTGAGCCGCGCTATCCGCCGTCATGACTTTGGACAAACATTAAAAACAATTCGTATATTTGCGCAAAATATCTATTATGATAGATGAGGTATAAAGTTGATATTACAATATATATGCATAAAAGTGGATGCTATAAATTCATATATTTCCGAAGCTGTACTTCAGTTTATCATGATAAAACGAAGTTGATATGATGTTTTGTCGGTTTTTAAAATTGGAAGAAATCAAAAATGATTCCCTGTTTTTTTGGGGAGCGAGGCAAGTGGGAAAAAGTACCTTACTGAAAACCTTATTTCCCGAATCTCCG
>JAISDR010000060.1 GCA_031264645.1 Prevotellaceae bacterium
GGAGTATGTCCTTTACCGAGTTTCAAGTAATCCCATAACAGCTGTTTATATTCGGGATGCACGCAATTTTCGATTATTGTCTTTGCCCGCTGTATTGGCGATTTTCCTCTCAGGTCGGCGACGCCGTGTTCGGTAATCAGTACGGACACCGAATGTTCGGTGTGGTCGTGATGCGACACCATGGGCACGATAGCGCTGATTTTTGTCCCCTTGGCGACGGAAGGCGTTGTGAATATCGACAGATAGGCGTTCCGGGTAAAATCGCCGGAGCCTCCGATTCCGTTCATCATTTTCGTTCCAACGACATGGGTCGAATTGATATTCCCGAATATGTCGGCTTCCAGAGCGGTGTTGATAGTTATCAGTCCGAGACGGCGGATTACTTCCGGATTGTTGGACAGTTCCTGCGGACGCAGGAGTATTTTATTCCTGAAAAACTCCAGATCACCGTATATTTCGCTGATAGTGGGATTGCTTACCGTGAGCGAACAGCCGCTGGCAAACTTGACGCGGTCTTTTTTCATCAGCTCAATCACTGCATCCTGAATCACTTCCGTGTAAACATTAAATTCGGGAATGGCGGAATTGTTTCCCATCGAACCCAAGACCGCATTGGCGATGTTTCCCACGCCCGACTGAATTGGCAGAAAGGATTTCGGAATATGACCGAAACTCATTTCCTTTACCAGGAAATCGGCTACATTGTCTCCGATACGCGCAGTTGTCTCGTCGACAGGAGTAAAAGCCCCTCCCTCGTTTTCGAGATTCGTATTGACCACGCACATGATTTTAGACGGATCAACCTTGATATACGGCGTTCCGATTCTGTCGTTTACATGATAAATCGGTATTTCTCTTCGCTGAGGCGGGTCAAGAGGAACATAAATATCGTGTATTCCTCTGGTTTCCCTGGGATGACGGCTGTTCAGCTCTACAATTATTTTATCGGCATATTCGCATATCGTCGGAGCGACGCCTACTCCGCAGGTCGGGACAATCTCGCCCTTGTCGGTAATATCGGCAGCCTCGATTATTGCGAAATTTATCTTTTCGAGAAAACCGTATCTCAGCGTCTGAGCCAGATGCGAGAGGTGCATGTCGAAGTAATCCGTTGTACCCTCGTTCATTGCCTGTCTCAAATCCTTGCTTGACTGGTAAGGGGTGCGAAACTTGATTGCATTTGCTCTTGCCAGATGTCCGTCAATACTGTCGCCCGTCGAAGCGCCCGTGTACATTCCTATCTTAAAAGGCTCGCCTTTAGCATGTTTCTCTTCAGCCTGCTTTGCTATTGCCACTGGTACGGCCTTAGGACATCCGGCTGCTGTAAAACCGCTAAAACCTATATTATCACCGTCTTTAATAAAACTTGCCGCTTCTTCCGGCGACATCACTGTAAACTTTATACTCATAATTTATAATCAAATTTCGTGTTAAATTTTTCGAAATCCGGGCGCAAAATTATTTCTTTTCGGAATATTCTGCAAAAGAAAAATGCAATCATGAAAGAATTTATATCTATTCTCATGATTTCCAGCATATAAATCTTTTAAAATATTTTATCAACAGAAAAAAAGCCGGCGCAGTGAAGACTGCGCCGGCTGGAGGATGCTAACTGATTAAAAACGTTTCTATCGGTCCTGCCGGACCTTCCTTTCCGTGCCGGTTGGAATAGCGGACATAGACGTTTGCCTGCTTGCCCAGATTGGAGGGGGAGAAGCGAAGTTCGTGACGCGAATTGGACGAAAATTCCTGTTTCCGGTACGTGCTGATATCTTCGGGCAGGACGCCGGGTTCGGAAATCTCCAGATAGATGTAGCTGCCCGTGGCATAGTCAGGCAGTTTGCGTTTCGAGGTTTTTTCGTTTATCACTGTTACTTCATACTCGAAAGCGCCCAGACGTTTCACGTTCACGATGCCGGTATCCGTCGGCGTCTGCGGAGGCGTGCGTATGCCATCGCGCGGCGATATGCCGAAAACTGCCTTGTCGGCTGTGCTGACAAGGGTGTTGAACCGGATACTTTCATTAATGAACTGTCTCCATGCCTCTTTCAGCAGGGCGCTTGCCACGTCGCGCGCCTCGCGGTTGCCCTTTGTTGCCGTATCCGGATTTGCCGCCAGATCATACTTTACAATATAGTCATTGTAAAGAGGCATTACCAAGGCAAACTTGTTGGGTGAAATCCCGTATATGTTCAAGTTATCCGACGCTTTATTATAAGCGATTTCAATGTACTCCTTAAATCCCTTAATCGTTATGGGAATTGCATCTTTAGCCATATTTTTTAAAATTTTTAAATTAAATGTTTTTAAATCAATTTATCTGTTTACATAATTTTCTTTTTTCCTGACGTGTCGGGAAGTTTTCCCGATGTGTCGGGAAGTTTCCCCGATGTGTCGGGAAGTTTTCCCGATGCGTCGGGAAGTTTTCCCGATGCGTCGGGAAGTTTTCCTGATGTGTCGGGAAATTTTCCTGATGTTTTCAAAATTTCAATGTACCTTCCGGAGTTTCCGGGTTTTGTGAAGACAGTATTCCTGTCTGCGCCTGTTGTTTTATGGTCTTTTATGACCTGATTTTAGTGCAAAGGTAAACGGTTCCGGATACCTCTGCAATACCATGTTTGTGGTATTTTTTTTGTTTTTCGCTGTCCGGGCAGCATTATTCTCCTGTCTGGACCGGAATCCGGTTAAACTTTTAAGGTATGCGAAATAAACAGATTATAAAAACTCCGGATTGCTTTGCTTCGTTCCTTATAATGACGCTTTTCGTAAATAACACATTAAGAGACTATTTTCTGACCGGAAGATTTTCCTTCCCTGAAATATTTAGCTGCCGTTTAATGAATCGGATATTTGATGAACAATCCTGTCAAGTCCCTTTTTGATTTTACCCTTAAACATTGTTTTCATCATCAAATTTAGCTTGGCTTTGAAAACAA
>JAISDR010000135.1 GCA_031264645.1 Prevotellaceae bacterium
GCATGTCTGTATCGCGTAACCCATCCGAAATCGGCAAACGAGTAAAACAGGAAACGGAATCCCAGGACATTCAGCGAACTGAAGACATTTCCTTCGGTTTTGAACATCAGCGCTTCGGTAGCCATGTAGTTTGTTATGTCGCGGAATTTCATGGACGCAAGTTTTTCGAACGAGATATTGTAGTTTCTGAATCCGGGTATAAAATCCAGCCGTTTGGTGTAGTCTATGGTCAGGAAATGCCGGTAGCTCTGGTCGCCGACGCTGTAGAGCGAAGAAAACATGTTCAGTTTCAGTTTCAGTATTCCTTCGAAAGGCTTCACCCGGTCGAAGAACGAAGATACGGCGCCCTCGAAATATACGCTTGCCACCGGGAAGCGTTTGTTGAGGGCGACTTTCAGGGAAGTATAAACGCTTCTTTTAGAGAACTGTGTCCACTCCGAATAGCCCAACTGGGCAGACACATTGTATCCGTAGGCGAAGTTTTCCGGCTTTCCGAAACTGTTCACCAGGCTGGTACGGAAATATCTCTGCCGGAAAAGGCTTAACTGCATCAAAGCCATCCTGTTCCGGACATACTGGAAGCTTTCGGGGTCATCGGGTTTGCTCACGCCCTTGTACAGCGGATTCCTGTCCCGGAATCGGGCGGAAACCACAAAAGTATTGTCTTTTTCGGTCGGATTGAAGGCATAGCCGAGCGAGGCGGAAAAATCGTCGTTATACGTTGGCGAAATCGAATCCCATACGGCATGGGACAGATTGATTTCCCTGAGATTGAGGCTGATTTGTCCGAAAATATTAAGGTTCTTTTGCAGAGGTCTTTCAAGCGATGCGGCGCGGTATGTCGACAGGATATCGTCTACGAAGGATGCGTCAATATTGATGAAAGTTCTCAGGAGATTGGGATATTTGTACCCCACTCCGCCGCCGAATTTCCTGTCGGTCTTCGTATTCAATATTCCCCTGAGGCTGAAATTATTGCCCAGTCCGATAAAGTTCCTGTCAAATATCTCGATATCGACCTTCGAGGACACGTTGCGAACCTGCGCGCCAATGGACAGGTTATCCTGCACAACGACAGTTACGTTCGCCTCCGTTTGCGAAACCGTATCTATGCGGATGTAAACGTCGTTGATGTATCCGATATTCCGGATAAACGACTCCGTTTCCGCCATTATGAGCGGGTCGATTTCCTCTCCCCTGTTGAACAGCAGGCTGTTTCTCAGCACCCAGCGGCGCGTGTTTGCATGGGTACTGTTGATTGCTTTGTTGAGACGGCTCATCTCCGGTACCGAATCGAATTTCCTGACATCGTACTTCACCGGAGGCAGGACGACAACTCTGATATCCCTGATTGTCATTCCGCTGTATGGAATAAACTGCTCGTCTATCGAAGTTTCCTGAGCGGGAACGGCTGTTCCGTCACTGGGTCTGCGTGTAAGCAGGGAAAAAATCCTTTGCGTGAGTTTCCTGTTCGACATAGCCTGCCGCATGCGGTTGTACGCCGCTGTATCCGAGCTTGTAACGGTTGTGTCCAGAATTTCGACCGTCGATACGTTTTGCGCTCCGGTTTCAGCGTATGCAAAACAGAAAAGCGCGGCAAACGAACAATGCAGCCAAATCAGGAAAATCCGGGAATATGATTGACTGTCAAACCCGTCCTCACGGAGTTTCCTTCCTCCTGTCCACGCACACAACAATTTTATCATCCTTAACTTCGACCATGCCGGAAATTATATTGAAGCGTTTTTCTGAATCTTTTTCCATATAAACAACGTCGCCCTCAACAAGCAGGGAAACAATGGCGGCATGACCCGGGAGAACCGTAAAATTTCCCATCATGCCGGGGACGGACGCCTGTTCGACTTCTCCCCTGAAAAAAACCTTATCCGGCGAAATTATTTCCAAATACATATCTTATATCAATTTTAACTTTTCTATATAATCAGCGGGGCTTTCGGCTGAAAAAACCGCATTTCCCGCTACAAGAACATCGGCTCCCGCAGAGTATATTTCCCCTGCGTTTTCGATGGAAATTCCTCCGTCCACTTCTATCAGCGCGCCGGATTCCGTCCGCGCTATCAGTTCCTTAGCCTGCCTGATTTTGTCCAGTGATTTCGGGATAAACTTCTGTCCCCCGAAACCCGGATTAACGGACATCACAAGCAAAAGGTCGATATCGCCGATGATATTTTCTACGGACGAAACGGGGGTATGCGGATTCAGCGCAACGCCAGCCTTCATGCCCAGCGACCTGATTTGCTGTACTGTCCCGTGAAGATGCGTGCAAGCCTCGTACTGAACCGTCAGTATCGAAGCCCCCGCGCCGCAAAACTTTTCCAGATATTTTTCGGGATTTACAATCATCAGATGTACGTCCAGCGGCTTGACCGCGAGCTTCGATACAGCCCTGACTACGGGCAGTCCGAAAGAAATATTCGGTACAAACACTCCGTCCATTATATCCAGATGTATCCAGTCCGCCGCGCTGCTGTCGAGCATCCGGATTTCCCTGTTCAGATTGCCGAAATCGGCGGATAAAATGGAAGGCGATACAAGTTTACTCATCTCTGTCAGTTAATGTTTCAACCATTTATCCATCCACGCGAAAAATTCCCTTTGCCACAGGATGGCGTTCTGCGGGCGAAGCACCCAGTGAGTTTCTTCGGGAAACACGACCAGCTTTGCCGGTATATTCATCATGCGGGCGGAGTTGAACGCGGCAAGTCCCTGCGTATAGGGAATGCGGTAGTCCTGCTCGCCGTGAAATACAAGTATGGGAGTGTCCCAGTTCTTAATGAAATTGATGGGCGACTGCTCGTAGCTTTTCTCGCTGTTTTTATCCCAGAAAGGACCGTTTTCCCAGTTTTCGAAAAACATTTCCTCGGTGGTTGTGTACATCGCTTTCATGTCGAATACTCCGCAATGGGCGATGAACGCCTTGAAACGCCTGTTGTGATTTCCCGCCAGCCAGAATACCGAATATCCTCCGTAACTTGCTCCCACAGCGCCGATTCGGTCTTTGTCCACCCACGGCTGGGACGCGATATAGTCGGCTGCCGACAGCAAATCGCGCTCCGGCTGTCCTCCGTGGTCCCGGCTGACAGCGTCCGACCATTCCTGACCGTATCCGCTGACGCCGCGCCGCGCGGGATAAATCACGACGTATCCCTGCGAAGCCATCAGTGCGTAACTCCAGCGGTAGCTGAACGACTGGCTGACTTCTCCCTGCGGTCCCCCGGTACACATTTCTATGCAGGGGTATTTCTTTGACTTGTCCATGTTTGGGGGCAGAATTACCCACATCGGCATGTCTTTACTGTCGCTTGTTTTCACCCGGTGCATTTCCATTTCGGGCAAATCCAGCTGTTCCAGTATATCTTTGTTGACAAAGGATATCTCCTTTCCTTCGCCGGTTTGCGCATCGAACGTGTAGATTTCCGTTGGTCTGATAATCTGGGAACGTGTTGCAATAAATCCGTCGGCTGTTTCCTGTATGTTCTGATAATCAAAAAATCCGTCTTTCGATATCTGCTTGAATATCCCCGATGCAGCGCTTTCGGAAAAAGCCATCCGGAAAATCCGGAAGGTTTCATCAAAGCAGGCGGTGAAATACAGCGCATTGCCGTCCTTTGACCAGACCGTTCCGGAAGGATTCGAGTCAAATCCCTTCGAATAGTCGTTCCTTGTCCCGCTTGTGAAATCGTATATGAACATGCGCTGCTTATCGGCTTCATAGCCTGCGCGCTCCATGCTCAGCCACAGCAGTTTCTTCCCGTCCGGCGAAAAGGACGGGGTTTTGTCGTACCCGTATGTTCCTTCGGTAAGGTTTTCCGTTTTTTTGGTATCCGTATTGTAGAGATAGATGTTTGAGTTTGTCGACTCGGCGTACTCTTTTCCAGTGAGTTTCTTTCCGGAGTAAGCCAGAATCCTGCTGTCCGGCGACCAGGATGTTTCGCTGATATCGTCGAAGGGCTTCACCGGCGTATCCCATGGCTCGTCTTTGTTTATGTCTTCCATGGACGAGACCGTTCCGTCGTTATAGTCGGCTATGTACAGGTGGGTGAACGAGCCGTCTTTCCATGTGTCCCAGTGCCTGTACATCAGGTCTTCGGCTACGTAGGCGCTCGCTTTCGGCAAGTCCCCGTATATGTCCCTGCCCAGGACTTTGCTGACCTGAGTATCAATAGCCAGCAGCAGTTTTTTCCCGTCCGGCGAATAGCTGAACTCGTTAATCTGCTTTTCTTCGGGAACGGCGATTTCTCTCTCTCCCGTTCCGTCGGGATGGATTTCCATCAATTTACCCTTGCGGACAAATCCGATGTATTTCCCGTCGGGACGCCATTTGAGCGCGCCTTCCCTTTCGGGAGAATTTGTCAGCTGTTTCCTGTTTCCGCCGTCGACGTCCATGATGCAGATTTCCGAATTGCTCGCGTTCTGCTCGACGTCATACCATGTTACGGTATATGCAATCTGTTTGCCGTTTGGCGAAACATTCACGTTTCCAATACGCCCGAAAGACCATAATACTTCCGGCGTCATCAATCTGCTTGTGAGTTTAATCTCTTTTTTACCAATCATTGGAGATATGTTTTGCTGCTGCTGTATCTTTCCGCTGCATGCGCACAGAAAGGCAACTACTGTTAATAAAACTAACTTTTTCATCGTACAAAATAAAAATATTTACAGCCGCAAATATACCACAAAAAATTATTCTGACACGATTTCTTAATAAAACCGTCGCCGATACGCCTGAATTTAATTTATATGATGTTATATGAAAGGTTTGTTTATCCACGAGCCGCAGTTGTGAAAAAAACGACATTTTGGAATATGCTCATATATATTCTCCCCACACATACTGTAAAGTTTTTCCTTCCGGATTGAAAAGTTAATCACAAGAAATACAATCAAATAAAAATTTATTTTAACATTTTTTTCATAAAATTGTTCGCGGTATGAAAATTCTTTTTACCTTTGCCTCGCTTATGCAAAGATTTTTTATGTGTAAATGTTAAAGTATTTTTTATGGTTTGTCATACTTCATATTGCTGGCTCAAAGATTTCGGGATAAAACTTCCGATAAATGAAGCAGTTGAATACTTTGGTATGATTTTTGAGACAGACAGACAGACAGACAGACAGACAGACAGACAGACAGACAGACAGACAGACAGACAGACAGACAGACAGACAGACAGACAGACAGACAGACAGACAGACAGACAGACAGACATAACTGTATCTTTTTTTCTGCCTG
>JAISDR010000181.1 GCA_031264645.1 Prevotellaceae bacterium
TATGGAAAAATTATTAACTAATATAAACGTGCCGGAAGACCTTCGCAAGTTGAAAGTCGAACAGTTGGAACAGTTGTCAGCCGAGCTTAGGGATTTCATTATCGACAAATGTTCGGAGAATCCGGGGCATTTCGGTGCAAGTTTGGGAACGGTAGAACTTACTGTCGCTATTCATTACGTCTTCAAAACTCCGTATGACAAACTCATTTGGGATGTGGGACATCAGGCATACGCCCACAAAATACTCACAGGCAGGAAGAATGCTTTTGATACCAACAGGAAATATAACGGATTGAGCGGTTTCCCGAAAATGAAGGAAAGCGAATATGACGCTTTTGGAGTAGGACATGCTTCTACCTCTATTTCGGCGGGATTGGGGATGGCTGTCGCCGCGCATCTTAACAACGAAGACAGGAAAATCGTTGCCGTAATTGGCGACGGTTCGTTTTCGGGAGGAATGGCGTTTGAAGGTCTTAATAACGCCGGCTGGCATAATGTGGATATGCTGGTGATAATTAACGACAATAATATCGCGATAGATCCCAATGTGGGCGCATTAAAAAAGTATTTCACAAACATCACCCTGTCGGGAAAGTATAACGAATTGAAGAGAAGCATCTGGAATCGACTTGGCGAGAGCAAGTTCCGCCTCGTGCTAAAGCGTATGGGCAATACTTTGAAATCGGCTATCTTCTCCGAAGGAAACCTGTTTGAATCCCTTGGCTTCAGATATTTTGGACCTATCGACGGACACGACATTAACACGCTCGTCAAAACCCTTTCACGCCTTAAAACCATCAAGGGCGCTAAAATTCTGCATGTTGTTACTAAAAAAGGGAAAGGATACAAGCCTGCCGAAGAAAATCAAACCGAATGGCACGCTCCCGGAATATTCGATAAAAGTACAGGGAAAAAACTGGATGCGCATCTTGTAGATCATTCCAAACCGGCTAAATATCAGGATGTGTTTGGAGAAACGATAGTCGAGCTGGCTGATATGAATCCGAAAATTCTGGGAATTACTCCTGCAATGGCGACAGGATGTTCATTGAACATAATGATGCACACTCATCCCGACAGAGTTTTCGATGTGGGAATAGCCGAAGCTCACGCTGTTACATTCTCTGCCGGACTTTCGGCGGCGGGTTACATGCCGTTTTGCAATATATATTCTTCGTTCATGCAGAGGGCTTTTGATTCCGTAATACATGATGTTGCATTACAGAATCTGAATGTCGTGTTCTGTCTGGACAGGGGAGGCATTGTTGGCGAAGACGGACCCACTCATCACGGTGTTTTCGACTTGGCATACCTCAGACTGATTCCGAACATAAAGATTTCGGCGCCAATGAATGAAGTGGAACTTCGTAACATGATGTATACGGCGCAGCTTCCTTCCGCCGGACCTTTTTCCATCCGCTATCCGCGTGGAAGCGGAGTTACACCAAACTGGCGAGTCCCTTTTGAGAAAATTCCGGTCGGCAGGGGACGCATATTAAAGGACGGTAGCGATATCGCCGTCTTGAGCATAGGGCATCCGGGAAATTTCGCCGCCAAAGCTGTCGATAAAGCGGAAAAACGCGGTATCAGCGTAATGCAGTGCGATAGGAGATTCGTAAAACCCATCGACGAGGATATTCTACATTCTGTGGGAAAGAAATTTAAACACATCATCACAGTGGAAGACGGTACTGTTGTGGGCGGAATGGGCAGCGCTGTAGCCGAGTTTTTCGTACTGCATGGCTACGACTGTTGTGTGGAAATGCTGGGCGTTCCCGATCAGTTTATCCAGCAGGGTACGATTCAGGAACTTCAGGCAAAGTGCGGTTTTGACGCCGAAGGTATATACAATGCCATTTTAAAACTGACACAGGACGCTAAAAACAGCAGATAAATGACTTGGGAGCAGCTTATCGACGACTATATTGTGTATATGAATCTTGAGAAATCTCTCTCGCCTGCGTCTATAGATGCATACAGTTACGATTTGAGAAAGCTGAAGGAATATATGGAAAGCTGTTCCATTGCTCCCGAAGACGTTACAATGGAAGATCTGGAAACTTTTTTAGCCGATATATACGACAGGGGACTTGTCCAAACTTCGCAGATGCGCATATTGAGTGGAATAAGAGGCTTTTTCAAGTATATGCGAATGGAAAACCTGATAGAAAACTCGCCGACGGAACTGATCGAAAGTCCCAATCCCCGTCGAAAGTTGCCCGATATTCTTTCGGCGGAAGAAATTGACAGGATAATCAACGGCATAGATGTTAGCCTTTCCGAAGGACACCGGAACAGGGCTATCATTGAAGTCCTGTACAGTTGTGGACTGCGTGTCAGCGAACTTGTTTCCCTGCAGATTTCATGCTATTTTCCCGAAAAGGGCTTTCTCAGAATTACCGGAAAGGGCAGCAAGGAACGTTTGACGCCAATCGGAGGACAGGCAATAAAGGCAATATCTATCTACCTTGAACAGAGAACTAAAATCAAAATAAAAAATGGCGAGGAAGATTTTCTTTTCCTCAACAGAAGAGGCGCCAGACTGACCCGCGAAATGATTCTTATCATGGTAAAACGCGCCGCCAAAGACGCAGGAATAGAAAAAACTATAAGCCCTCATACTTTCCGCCATTCATTTGCTACTCACCTGATCGAAGGAGGCGCCGACCTTAGAGCCGTACAGGAAATGCTGGGTCACGAGTCTATTATAACTACAGAAATATATACCCACCTCGACCAAAAGCATCTTAGAGAGATAATTAAACTGCATCCGAGAGCGAATCCTGTGTGATGAGTAAAGACAAAAGAAAAGAGACGAAGTATTAAATTCGGCTCGTTTCTTAAATTCAGGAAGAATTACAGGAGAAATGTCAAATGGATATTTCCGGCGGCAGTCAGCTTGTAGAGTTCATTTATGGAAGTGTAGAAATACCATATTGACATTTTATTTCAACCCTTTAGACAGTTTAAATCCCTCCTGTTTTATGACGCAAAGATACGGCTAATATTTGTATCTGCATAATTTTTTATAA
>JAISDR010000200.1 GCA_031264645.1 Prevotellaceae bacterium
ATCAGCGAAATGCTTGCGTCCTTATTTGAGCGGTCGAATCCATATTTCAGATCGCCTTTGATTGGAGAACCTATCGCTGCAAGCTGGCATCTGATTTGGTGATGACGTCCGGTGAAAAGTCGGATTTTCAGCAAAGTATAATTATCGCTTTTCCCCGCGACAGTGTATTCCAGACGGGCTTCCTTGGTGTTTTTTTTAGGGAAGCCATAAGCGTACGACCTGTTTTTCTCTTCGTTTCTGTAGAGATAGTGAGTAAGAGTATCATGTTCCTTTGGCGGAGCGTTTTTGACAATTGCGAAATACGTTTTATTGACCTCTCCGGCGCGGAACAAGTCGTTCAGCCGGCTCAGCGCCTTGCTGGTTTTGGCAAAAATAATAACTCCTCCCACAGGACGGTCTAAACGGTGGACAACACCCATGTAAACGTCTCCCGGTTTATTATCTCTCTGTTTTATAAAGTTTTTCAGAAGTTCAACCAGGGGTTCATCTCCGGTTTTATCGCCCTGTACAATCTGCGAGGATTTTTTATTTATCGCTATAATGTGATTATCCTCGTACAATATTTCCGGAACAAATATGTCCTGTTCTGTCATTAATTAATCATTTATATGGCACAATAAACTCTCCCGCAGGCTTATTGTTCAATTACAGTTTTGCCAGTACGGTTTCCGTGCCTTTCACGCAGTCGCCCGCCTTGACGCAGATTTCCGTACCGAGGGGCAGGAACAGGTCCATTCTTGAGCCGAATTTGATGAATCCCAGCTGCTGGTTTTGAACGACAAGCTCGTTGTTTTTGACGTATGTAACTATCCTTCGGGCAACATAACCGGCAATCTGTCGGAAAAGTATCTCCGTCGTTCCCTTACTGTTAACATCCACGACGAATGTAGTGCGTTCGTTTTTTTCCGATGATTTCGGATGCCAGGCAAGGAGGTATTTGCCATGATGATGACGGAAATACTTCACTTTTCCGTTCACCGGAACCCAGTTTATATGCACATTGTTAATCGACATAAACACGGATACCTGCAGTCTGCGATCCTTGAAATATTCTGTTTCTTCAACTTCCTGTACAATAACGACCTTGCCGTCGCATGGAGCAAGCACGGCGTCCCTGACCGGCGCAAGCGAACGGTTCGGAATCCGGAAAAAACGGAACATAAAAGCAAAAATGACAAAAGATAATGCCGTACCCGCCCACAGCCATACATAACCGTAATACCATGCACATGCCAAAAAAATACCGAAAACAGTTCCAGCGCTCACAACAAATGTTTTTCCTTCCCTGTGTAATCTCATATCCTATTCTATTTTTCTAAAAATTTGATAAAACATTAATATTAAATATATAAATGTAAGCCATTGCAAATGGAAAAGCAAACAGCGCGCTGTCGAAACGGTCGAGAATCCCGCCATGTCCCGGAATTATTTTTCCGCTGTCCTTCACTCCGGCGGCGCGTTTCAGCAGGGATTCGGCAAGGTCTCCAAAAGTGCCGGATAAAGAGACAATTAACGCCAGGATAAACCAGTGGACGTCACTGAATCCGTACCGCTCTCCCCAGACGGACGACAATACTGCAGCCGCCAAGAGAGAAAGAATTATACCGCCGCAAAATCCTTCCCATGATTTTTGGGGAGAAATCCGCTCGAACAGCTTGTGCCTGCCTTTACGCCCGAACATCATCCCGAAGCAGTATGCGCCCACGTCATTGCTCCACAGAAAAATAAACAGGGAGAGAAAGATGTGGTAATCATAATTCCCGTGATGCAGGGTCAATTCCGTTGTCAGCGAAAAAGGCAGGGCGACATATATCACTCCCGTCAGTACGCCGGCAATATTTGCAAACGGAGTTTTGGACGACGAGTAAAGTTCCGCAATAAATACTCCCGACACGGGAATAACCAGAATCCAGAACCAGTTTTCGGAAACGGACAGTCTGAATCCTCTGGCATAAAAAAGCGCAAACAGCATTATTGCAATCGCATAGCCCAGTATTTTTCTCAAGGGAAACGACTTGGGCAGAATCATGCCGTAAAATTCACTAAGTCCTGCAATTATTACAGTCAGTAATATGGCTCCGTATCCGAAAGGATGAAATATTATCCCCGACAGCAATATGCACAGAAATACTGCTCCACTGATTGTACGTGTTACTAAATTGTTTATTGCCATTCTGTCATACAAGTTTCGGAGATTCGGGTTCTTTATTTTCAGACGGTTCCGTTAATCCCAGCTCTTCCAGTCTGTTATTCTGTCTTTTCCCAAAAATCTTTTCCAAATCTTCGCTGAAAATCACTTCCCTTTCCAGAAGCAGTTCAGCCAAAGTTGTGAGACCTTCTTTGTTTTCAACCAGCACCGATTTTGCCATGTTATATGCGACGTCGATAAACTTTTTCGCCTCCTCGTCGAGGAGTTCCGAAGTCCTTTCGCTGTATGGCTTGGAAAAACTGTATTCCGACTGACCCGAGGAATCGTAATAGCTTAGATTCCCGACCTTTTCGCTCATCCCGAAATATGCAACCATTGCATACGCCTGGCGGGTTACCTTTTCCAAATCGCTCAAAGCGCCTGTCGATATTTTGCCGAAAGTGAGTTCTTCCGAAGCGCGTCCTCCAAGAGTAGCCGCCATTTCGTCCATCATCTGTTCGGTAGTGGTAATCTGCCTTTCGTCAGGGAGATACCATGCCGCTCCCAGCGAACGTCCGCGCGGGATGATGGTAACTTTGAGAAGCGGGTTTGCATGTTCAAGAATCCAGCTGACGGTTGCATGTCCGGCTTCGTGGAATGCGATAGTCCGTTTTTCTTCCTTTGTGATTAGCTTGCTCTTTTTCTCGAGACCTGCGATTATCCTGTCGATTGCATCAAGAAAATCCTGTTTGTCAACTGTCTGCTTGTCTTTTCTTGCGGCAATCAGCGCTGCTTCGTTGCAGACGTTGGCAATATCCGCGCCCGAAAATCCCGGGGTCTGACGCGCCAGAAAGTCTATGTTGAAATCCGGGTCCAGTTTCAGGGTACGCAGATGCACCTTGAATATGTCTGCACGTTCCTTGTATTCGGGAAGGTCTACATATATCTGCCTGTCAAAGCGTCCGGCGCGCATCAGCGCCTTGTCCAGAATATCCGCCCTGTTTGTGGCAGCCAGCACAATCACTCCGCTGTTTGTGCCAAAACCGTCCATTTCGGTCAATAGCTGGTTTAAAGTATTTTCCCTTTCGTCGTTGCCCGAAAATCCCGCGTTTTTACCGCGCGCTCTTCCGACGGCGTCAATTTCGTCGATAAACACGATGCAGGGCGATTTTTCCTTTGCCTGCTTGAAGAGGTCGCGTACGCGCGAAGCTCCGACGCCCACAAACATCTCGACAAAATCGGACCCCGACATCGAAAAGAAAGGAACATTTGCCTCTCCTGCGACTGCCTTAGCCAGCAGTGTCTTGCCCGTACCCGGAGGACCGACAAGCAAAACGCCTTTCGGGATTTTTCCGCCCAGGTCGGTATATTTCTTGGGATTCTTGAGGAAATCGACTATCTCCTTGATTTCGACTTTTGCCTCTTCCAGACCGGCTACATCGTTGAATGTAATCTTTGTTGAATCGGAATCCTTGTCAAAAAGCTGCGCCTTCGACTTGCCGACATTGAATATCCCGCCGCCGCCGGCGCCACGCGACATTCCGCGAAACATTATAAACCAGAACAGCAGCAGTATAATCGGAAACATAAGAAATTCCAGGATACGCCCGAAATAGTTCCTTTCTTCGCTGTACCGAAGATGCACTTTGTCTTCGTCTCTGAGATGTTCCTGCGCTTCAGCAATTTTTTTATCGCCTTCCCAGTCCGCCGGCACTTTGCAGTAAAAATGAGGTCCCTTGTAACTCGAAGAGGGATTTATCTCTTTGGAATATTTGCTCAAGCTGTTTTTCTTCAGTTCTATTTCAACTCTTTCGTATTTGCCGCTGCTGAGCACGCCCGTTATTTTTTCGACGTCGCCGTCGGGCAGCATTTTTGTACGCACTTCATTCCACTGTGTTTCAACGGGTCCGTCGCCGTTGTTAAAGACGTATACGCCTACTATCATTAGCCCTAAAAGAGCATAAAACCAGTAGGGATTGAATCTTTTTGGGATTTTGTTGTTCATTCTCGGATTCGGATTCTGACTCTCCATATTATCAAAAATTTACGCTATTTTATCTTCGGGAATTTTAACAGTTTCGGCGTCAGCCCACAAGTCTTCCAAAGCATAGTATTTTCTGCAGCCTGTCTGGAAAACATGCACTACCACCAAACCGTAATCTAATATTATCCACAGAGCGTTTTCGTCGCCCTGTCGCCTCCATACTTTTGTATTAAGTTTTTTCAAAACTTCATCTTCAATATTGTCGGCAATTGCCTTTACCTGAATCGTAGAATCGGCGTTTGTCACAATAAACGAACTGCAAACAGACTTGGCAAGCCTGTCCATATTGAGATGCACTATGTTTTCAGCTTTTTTCTCTCTCATGGCAAATATGACAGTATCAATCAATTCGACCTCGCTGTCTGCGTTTTGTTTAACTTCTTTTTCTATACTTTTATCCATTAATATAATGTATATAATTTCTTTTTTTAGCACGCAAATATAGGAATAATTAAATGATAACAATACTTTTTTTGTAAAAATCTTATTGTCATGCCTTTCTTGAACTTGATTCCGCCGGTAATAAACGCTTGAAGACGCCGAAATACGACAGATTGTTACAGCGAAACGTTGAAAAAGCTTATGGAGAATAAATAATTACCATATTGTCCGTAATCCGTTTTCTTCGTACTGTTTTATCAAACTGTCTTTGCTTATCAATACCATATCGGTTGTTATTGCCTGCCATATCAGCATCCTGTCAAATGGATCCCTGTGATTTTCTTTCAGTGGAAGTTCATAAAATGTTATTGTTTCCTTTTCTTTCATTTCCATGATTGTAAACCCCATTTCTCCGGCATATTTTGGAAAATTCTTTATATCTATTTTCTCAAATGTTAATTTTTTGACACTTGCCTTTAATGCTATTTCCCAAAATGTTACCGTACTTACAAATATTTCATTATTCCTGTCTGAAATAATTTCTCTTATTTTTTTACTTAATCTGACTGTGTCCAGTGTTGCCCATATAAATGCATGGGTATCCAGTAAATATCTCATAATCCAAGAAATTCTTCAAGGGAAATTTTTCCATCGCCTTCTTCTTTATATGACGCGATGCCATCCAAAATGCCTATGTTCCTGGGGATATCTTCTTCCAAAGGAATTATCATTGCAATGGGCTTCTTTGATTTTCCATATAATATCTTTACTTTTTCCCCATTTTTTACCTGAAAAAGTATGTCTGAAAAATGGGTCTTTACTTCCTCAACCGTTAATGCTTTCATACTGCTTGTTTTAATACATTTCTTTACTGTATGTCATGTCTCTAAAATTTTACGGGGACAAAGATAAGCAAAATAATTGTATCATGCCGGAAAAACTTTCATAACGAGTCTATCTCATTGCAAATTGTCGTAATATGGTCAAGTCCATAGAGCAAAGACAATTCATCTATATTCATCCACTGAAACAGTTGTAATAGCAGATTATACTGTTGCCGTGCATATATTGTCTTGATTACGGGATTACCCTGTAAAAAACAGACAGGTTCATGGTGGGCAATTCTGTTGCGTAAGGTATTGATTTGTTCCAATTGATGAAAAACAAACGTATGATTATACTGCACTGTTGAAGTACTTGTCGGTTTTGACGGGAAAATTCGCAGCAATGTTTGTCCGCCTGCATAAAACTGTGGTTGAGCAAAAAGATAGCGCCAAAAACCAAAATCCATTTCTGCCAAAAGTTTTGTATGGCTATAATTATTGGCAAGTTTTATATGCGCTTTGTTAATAATTTCTTTTGCACGCCGACAGGTAGAATTATCAAAAATCCCGCCTGCAGAAGCGTTATCACGTAACCAGTCATTCCCGTATTGACTTGTATATTGCCGGTCGATGCTGTTGCGAAAAGCTACTTCAAAACAACTGATAAGGGTAAACAGTTCCTGTGACAAATGTAAATTTTTCCGATATAAAGTCATTGCTTTCTTTGAATTATTACCACAGGCAGCAAGATAGCGGTTCATACGGCTTGGAGACATTATGCGTTCAAAATCAAAAAAGTTCATCTGTGAGCGTTTTTTATTTATTCATTCTTTTTTGTTTATTCAAATTATTTGTATACTTTTGCGACATTATTCCCGTCAGCCCCTGAAGCAATTCAAGCTGGCGGGTTTCGTTTTTTATCCACTTTCAACTGTAAATCCGGCGAAACAATAAAACCATTACAACTGAAAATTGGGAACAAAGGTATTATTTTTTCATTTCGTGCCGAAAAATCGAAAATAACACAAAGGCGTACCAGCAATCCTG
>JAISDR010000223.1 GCA_031264645.1 Prevotellaceae bacterium
TAACAGATAAAAATTATCTGTTATGTAAAATTTTCACATTTTCATGCGGAGACATGTAATACGAAATTATTAATACATTAATTTATAGATATATGAACCATTTTATAGACGTTTTAATCTGTTCGGTCAATACTTTTTTGACTTCGATTGTCTGAAATTATCCATCACGGATGCCTGCGACGTCAAAAGATGCGGGGCATCTCTACTTTTTCACATCACAATTTTCGCCCGCGCACAGTATAAGTCTGTTATTTCGGAAAAATTTCGTGAGAGAATTAAAAAATATATCACAAATTATTCACAAAACGATCTCAGTAAAGTAATGAGGTAATGAGGTTTGTTTATCCACAAATTACACAAAAAAATAGGACGCAACTATTTTTCAACAGATCATCATTTTTTACACTCCACCCCTCAGATACGATATAATCTTAATTTTTAATCACTTGCAGCTTTGCGGAATTTTTGTCGTACACCCTACAGCCTCATGATATATACAATTAAAAAAAATTATTACTTTTGCGCCCGTAAAATTGATGACAGACAGTTTAATATAGTTCCGATATTGGAATTTTTATAACAAACCATATAAATGAAAGTATTAAAATTTGGAGGTTCATCTGTAGGTTCGGCAGATGTTATTTTTAATGTAAAACGAATTGTTGAAGCGGAAAAAGAGCCTGTTATAGTTGTAGTTTCTGCTGCAGGCGGAATAACCGACCGTTTGATAGGCGTGTCGCGTCTTGCATCTCAGGGAGAAGAATACAGGGCGGAGTTTCAGGAGATTATTGATATACATAAGAATTTAATATACAAAACTGTCATGGAAGACAGGGCGGATTTTGTATTCGAAAGAACTGGCAAAATGCTTGAGGAGCTGGGCAAAATACTGCAGGGCATATCTCTAATACGCGATTTGTCGCCGAAAACCTCGGATTTGATTGTAAGCTACGGGGAGAGAATTTCTTCGTTTTTTCTAAGTTACGTTCTTGATGCACAGCTGTTCGATTCGTGCAAGTTCATCAAGACAAACAGGGAATTTAGCCGGCATATCGTGAACTTTGAACTTACCAACAGATTAATCAGGGAGACATTCGACAGTTTGCCAAAAGTATCTATAATTCCTGGCTTTATATCGTCCGACGCGGTCAATGGCGACATAACGAACCTCGGACGCGGAGGCTCCGACTATACGGCGTCGATTGTTGCCGCGGAACTTGGAGCCGAAGCGCTTGAAATATGGACAGACGTAGATGGCTTTATGACCGCTGATCCCAAAGTCATTAACAATGCTTATGTCATAGAAAAGCTCAGTTATCTGGAAGCTCTCGAACTTTGTAATTTTGGCGCAAAAGTCATTTATCCGCCTACAATTTATCCCGTGTTTCACAAAAAAATCCCTGTACGGATACGGAATACCTTCAAGCCGGAACTTAAAGGCACTTATATTTCGCAGGAACATCAGTCGGATAAAAAAAGTCCGATAAAGGGAATTTCTTCAATCAGCGATACCTGTCTGATAACGGTGCAGGGGCACGGAATGGTCGGAGTTATAGGCGTTGATTCCCGCATTTTCAACACGCTTGCCGGCAACGGGATAAGCGTATTTCTGGTGTCGCAGGCTTCATCCGAAAACAGTATAACTCTCGGAGTGAGAAATTCCGACGCTTCATTTGCCGTCTCGCTCTTGAAAAAGGCGTTTGAAAAAGAAATCGCACAAAGGGAAATTGACCAGATATTCGCTCAAAACGACCTTGCCACGGTTGCAATCGTCGGGGAAAACATGAAAGATACGCCGGGAATCGACGCCAGACTTTTCAATACTCTGGGACGTAACGGTATCAACGTCATCGCCATTGCCCAGGGAGCCCCGCAGATGCACGTATCCATCGTTGTGAATAAGGAGAATCTGCAAAAGTCTTTAAGCACGATACACGATTCATTTTTCCTTTCGGAATATCAGGTGATAAACATATTTTTGGCGGGAGTGGGTACCGTAGGCGGAAATCTGCTGAAACAGATACAAAATCAGATAGCTACACTGCGAGCTAATAATGCGCTCGAAATTAAGATAATCGGTCTGGCTAATTCAAAGCGTTTTGTTTACAGCAGGGAAGGCCTCAACATTGCGGATTATAAAAACTTGTTGAAAGCCGATCCCTCGGACGTCGAAAAGGAAGGCGTCAATGTCCTGCCGTCTACCCCCCAGACTATTAAGGAAAGCATTATTAACCTGAACCTGTTCAACAGTATTTTTGTGGACTGTACGGCGAACGATGATATCCCTTCGATATATGGCGACCTGTTAAAGCACAATATTTCAGTGGTTACGGCGAACAAAATTGCAGCCTCGTCATCATACGAGACTTATGCCGAACTGAAACAAAGCGCTCGGAAAACCGGAGTGAAATTCCTGTTCGAGACAAATGTCGGCGCCGGTTTACCGATTATTAACACAATAAACGCCCTGATAAACAGCGGCGACAGGATTATAAAGCTGGAAGCTGTCCTGTCCGGGACGCTGAACTTCATATTCAACGTGTTGAGCGAAGATATTTCTTTGAGCAAAGCGGTGCAGATGGCTAAGGAATCAGGCTATTCGGAACCCGATCCAAGAATTGATCTGTGCGGAAAGGATGTGATACGCAAACTGGTAATCCTTTCGCGCGAAGCCGGATATCGTGTTGAACAGAGCGACGTCAATGCTAATCTGTTTATTCCATGCAAGTGTTTCGAAGGTTCCATTGACAATTTCTGGGAAGAACTGAAGAAACTGGACGCCGAATTTGAACTTAAAAGGAAATCGCTTGCCGAACAGGGAAAGAAATTCAGATTTGTAGCGACTTTACACAACACTTTCTCAGGAGTAGAAACGTCCGTGGGACTGCATGAAGTAGACAGCCGGCATCCGTTTTTCGAACTGGAAGGAAGCAACAATATCATTCTGATAACTACAGACCGCTATAAGGAATACCCGATGATGATAAAGGGTTACGGCGCCGGAGCCGATGTAACCGCCGCCGGTGTATTTGCCGATATAATCAGCGTAGTAAATATCAGATGAGTTAAGAA
>JAISDR010000301.1 GCA_031264645.1 Prevotellaceae bacterium
ACACTGCTGTCGAAATCGGCTTTATCGTTCATGTTCCAGACTATCCAGTCGATAAAAGCACGCAAAAAATTCCCCTCTCCAAACTGGATGATACGTTCCGTATACCGCTTATTAGGAGACGTTTGTCTATTTAATTCTTTCATTATAATTGTTTTAAATAATGGCTCAAAATTATTAAATATTCTGCAATTCGAAAATTATTTTCCAGTTCAGAATACGCCCGGGCATATAGCGCATTTGAGTGCATCAATATCCATCAATATCTCCATATTTGCCCAGTTTGTAAAAAAGATTTACCTTTGCCGAAAATTAGTAATTATGTCAAAACAAAAAATGAAGAACGACTTCCATAATGCAGAGAAGGAAGCCAGGGTAAAGCGAAAACCGGTAGAAGCTTTTCGAAATGCGACTAAAGGAGTTAAGATAAGATACGGAATAGCTTCTGTTATATATATACTGTTTATCATTTGGTTACGGAATCCGGTATGGCTTATTGGCTTATTTGTAATTTTCGATCTATACTTCACAAAATGGGTAAAATGGGCTTTCTGGAAAAAGCGGTACAGGGAAGGAGAAAAACGGAACACCTGGCTTGAATGGCTTGACGCGCTGATCTTTGCCCTCATTGTGGCAACCATTGTACGAACGTTTTTCATAGAGGCATACGTCATTCCGACCTCGTCGATGGAAAAGTCCTTGCTGGTAGGCGATTATCTGTTTGTCAGCAAAGTTGCGTACGGTCCCAAAGTTCCGAATACTCCATTATCCATACCGTTAATACACAATCAGATTTCCCTGTTCGGCGAATCGTATGAATCATATTCGGAACTGATAAAACTGTCTAACAAGCGTCTTGCCGGTTTTGGAAGAATAAAGCGGAACGACGTCGTAGTGTTTAACTTTCCAAATGGAGATACTGTAATAAGAAACCATCCTGAAATCATTGATTATCATCAGGCGAAGAGAAACATAGGCGAGAAAAATTTCAAGCAGTGGCTGGAACGCAATCGTTATGAACTTGTAGCGCGTCCCGTCGATAAAAAAGACAATTATGTCAAGCGGTGCGTTGCCGTGCCGGGTGATTCTCTGCAAATAAAACACGCTCAATTATATATCAACGGAAAGCCGGCAGAAAGTTTTCCGGGACAGGAATACTCGTACGCTGTCGTTTTGAAGGAACAGTTGAGCGACAAGGCGCTCTCTCAGTTGGGATTGTCGTCGGAAGATATCCGGAATGCGGGGAAAAATCAGGGACTTAGAGGATATTCCAACCTGACTTTGACGCAAAAGGCTTATGAAACCTTAAAAGCCTCGTCGTCCGTTGTTTCCATAACAAAAAACGAAGTCTATAACGAAAGCTGTTTTCCGTTTTCCGACAATTATCCGTGGTCGATAGACAGTTACGGTCCGATTTGGATTCCGAAAAAAGGCGCGACAGTAGATATTGACACAGCAAATATATGTCTGTATCAAAGAATTATACAGGCATACGAAAAGAAGTCTCTGGAAATAAAAGACGGGAAAATATACATAAACGGCGCTCAGGCTTCGACATACACATTCGAAATGGATTACTATTTCATGATGGGCGACAACAGGCACGGTTCATACGATTCGCGTGCATGGGGATTTGTACCCGAAGATCATGTTGTCGGCAAACCTTCGTTTATCTGGTTTTCGTCGGACAAGGATAAAAGTTTTCCCATGAACATTAGATGGAAAAGATTGTTTAACGCAATAAAATAAAAAATTATGAAAATATTGGCGTACATGTATACTTTTTTGCTGTCATGCTGTTTTGTAGTGTTTAATATTAATGTTTACGCGCAAAATAAAGACAACAGTACTGTTAAAAAATTTATACGCGAAGGCAATAAAAATTACGCAGATTCGGCTTATTCGGATGCAGAAGCCTTATATAAGGATGCTTTGGATGAAAATCCGAGGTCGCCGGTTGCGCGTTTCAATCTTGGAAACAGTCTGTTTAAGCAGGATAAGTTCGACGAGGCAATAGACGCCTACGATAAATTGTCGAAAGATGAATATGCAAATTACAATATTGGAAATTCGTATCTCAAAAAGGAAGAGTATGAAAAAGCGATAGAAGCATACAAGGAAACTTTACGCAAGAATCCTGACGATATGGAAGCCAAATCCAATCTGGCTTATGCAAAGAAAAAATTGCAACAGCAGGAACAAAATAAAGATCAAAATCAGGATAATAAGGACGATCAAGATAACAAGGATAATAAGGACAACAAGGATAATCAGGATAACAAAGACAATAAGGATAATCAAGACAAGGATAACAAGGATAATCAGGATAATAAAGATAACAAGGATAATCAGGACAACAAGGATAACAAAGATAATCAGGACAATCAGGACAATCAGGACAATAAGGACAACAAAGATAATAAAGACAAGGATAACAAGGATGATAAATCCGACAATTCTAAGAATCAGTCGCAAAGTCAGCCCAAGATGTCAAAGGAAGAGGCTAATTATATCCTGAATGCCGTTGAGTCAAATGAAAAAAATACACGGGAAAAAGTTCAGAAATTGAATGTCGAAAAGGCGTCCAAAGACAAACCCGAAAAAAACTGGTAAATGATTGATAAATATAATAAAAATAGATAAAGAATTATGAATATTCCTACCGATTTAAAGTATTCTACAGAACATGAATGGGTAAAATTAGATGGCGACGTCGCTACTGTCGGAATCACCGACTACGCTCAAAGTCAATTAGGTGAAATTGTTTTCGTCGATATCCAGCCGGATATGGAAGGCGAAACGCTTGCAAAGGGAGAAGTTTTCGGCGCAATTGAGGCGGTGAAAACGGTTGCCGACGCTTTTATGCCCGTTTCAGGAGAAATAGTTAAGATAAACGGGGATGTAAACGAGCTTAGTGACAACGACTCCAGTCAGGAATCGGTCGTGAATGCAGACCCTTACGGAGCCGGCTGGATGATTAAGGTAAAAATCAGCAATCCTTCGGAACTCGACGACTTGATGGACAACGAGGATTACGAAGATTTTACGTCTTAATCGCGCATTTTTCCCATGTTCCTGTGGATTTGACAGTCAATGAATTCAAGGGTAGATAAGTGGCTTTGGGCTGTCCGGATTTTCAAAACCCGGACAGACGCCTCCGAAGCGTGTAAAAAAGGACGGGTTTTAGTGAACGATATGCAAACGAAACCCTCAAAGGATTTAAAAATCGGCGATGTGGTTACAGTTAAACGACCGCCGGTAAATTACGTTTATAATGTTGTCGGTCTTATCGAAAACCGTCAGCCGGCAAAAAATGTCCCGCTCTATGCCGAAAACATCACTCCGCAGGAAGAACTTGATATGCTTAAAATACAGAAAAGCACCCTGTTCGTACAGCGAGACAAAGGTGCGGGACGCCCGACAAAAAAAGAACGCAGAGATATCGAACATTTCACGGATTTGGGAACTGAAGTTTCTTAATTCCGAACAAAAGACTGTTACAAACCACGCTTATACTGCTCAAAGCCATTGCCGCTCCGGCGATCATCGGATTAAGCAAAAAGCCGTTGACAGGATAAAGAATCCCTGCTGCTATGGGAATTGCGATAAAGTTATAGATGAAAGCCCAGAACAGATTTTGACGGACAGTCCGCAC
>JAISDR010000029.1 GCA_031264645.1 Prevotellaceae bacterium
AGACACAGAAGTACGGTTAATTTTCTGATGAATCTGCTGTCTGCACTTGCTGCATACTGTTTTTTTGACAAAAAACCCGCCATTCAGTTTGAGCGGGAAAAAACTGACGGACAGCTGGCACTGTTCTATTAAAACTCAATCCATTATGATTTTATAACAAGATGCTTACTCTGGCATTATGGGATGGCAAAAGTCTTTTGCCCTGCGACTGTTCACTGCACCGTGAAAATAAAAAAAACCGGTACAGACTGACAGCAGGGGAAATCAAAAATCAGTTTCACCGGGAACGCCCCGGGAACAGCTGCGGCAGGGAACGGTTCGATGAACTGGACATGGAAAAGCCATACATGGCTCTTTCGATGCTTAAACGGGCGGTAAAACGAGGCATTTATGCTTCTTATGTACTTATGGACAGCTGGTTTGTGACGGATGAGATGTTAAAGGGCATACGTAAAATCCGTCACGGAATGTTGCATGTGACTGGAATATGCAAAATGGATAAACGTAAATTTACAGTTAATGGAAAAGAATACAACTCGCATACACTCATTAAGATGAACGAAACACGCCGGAAATCTGTACATGCATCACGCAAGTTCAATTCAACATACATACCCGTTTCCGCAGAATATAAAGAGATGCCCGTTAAATTATTCTATATCAAGTATAAAAATGCTAAAAACTGGACATTGCCGCTAACAGCAGATTTATCTCTGTCATTTGTTAAAACTATGGAACTGTATCAAATACGCCGGAGTATCGAAGTGATGTTCAAGGAATGCAAACAGTATCTGCGCCCGGGTAAAGCTCAAAATACCGACTTTTACGGACAAATTGCAGATGTAAGCTTGACTTTGATAACATATCTCATATTGACCCTGCAAAAACGTTTTCAATCGTATGAAACACTGGGTGAGATATTCCGGCATACGCAAACTGAAATGTTGGAACGTACGCTGTGTGAACGGATACTGGATGTCTTTTTAAAGATTCTTGAACAGCTTCTGGAGATTTTAAGCATTGACGTAGATGAAGCTGTTCAGAAAATTATGACCGACGACAATGCTGCTGAAAGAATATTATGCCTGCTAAATGCTGTAACTCTGTTAAATACAAATGACAATTATGTGAAAATGGCGTATGGATAACGCCTGATTATAAATATATTAGACCCATGCATACCTGATAACTGACTGGTTATGGGAAGGTGGGAAACTTCAGTTATTATAGAAAACCCGATAAGCAATCTAAAAAACCCGGAACGGGTGACATTATTACAGAATGTATTTTTTAAGGAAGGTCGTTTTATAATGTCACCCCTGTCGGGGTTTAGCCAGTGTTGATTGTTTGCTATAATAATGACATCCTTTCGGGATTTGATGATTGAGCTTATTATTTTTCAAGTTTCAAAAATATGCTTAAATTTGTCCTCGAAATTTTAGTTTTATAATGATGACAGATAAATCTTTACTTCTCATAATCGACGCGCAATATGACTTTTGCGACGAAAAAGGCGCGTTATATGTTCCGGGAGCCGAACAGGATATGGAACGTTTAGCATTGTTTATTAAGAATAATATTGAAAAACTTGACGGCATTATTCTTTCGCAGGATGCTCATCAGGTCATAGATATTTCGCATCCTGCTTTCTGGGTGTGCAGGAACGGAAAAAATCCCGCTCCGTTCACGCAAATAAGCCTTGCGGACGTCGAAAACGGAGAATGGACGTCGATTTTCGGGAAAGAAACAGCTTTGAAATACCTGAAAAAACTCGACAGTCAGAAAGAATTTCCACATGTAATATGGCCCGAGCATTGTATCGAAGGCAGTAAAGGCGCTGCAATTGTGGATATCGTTATGGATGAAGTCAAAAACTGGGCGCGAACCCGTGAACAGTATTTCAAAATCGTTCAGAAAGGGAAAAATCCGTTTACCGAACATTTTGGAATAATGAATGCCAGCGTACCGATAAACCATGATGCTGAAACAAAATTCAATACCCCGCTTTTTAATTCCCTTGCCGAATATGATACAATTTACATAGCCGGAGAAGCGCAGAGCCACTGCGTAGCCGTTACCATCAAGCAACTTTTAAGGTTTAAGAACGTTGCAGACAAAATGATTATCCTGAAAAACTGCATGTCGCCGGTTCCGGGATTCGAACATCTCGCCGACGGTATATACAGCATGCTTAAACCCAGTCAATTTATAGAAGTATGATGTTAAAAATATTAAAATATCACTGGCGAGCGATTTTGTGGATAATGCTCATTGCATTCGCCTGCCTTATGCCGGGAGACCAGATTCCGGGAACGTCTTTTTTTTCAAGAATACCTCATTTTGATAAAATAGTCCATTTCATGATGTATTTCATATTTGCACTTTTCCTGATGTCGGGATTTTCGCGCCAGTACGGTAAAACATCGACTAAAGCCTACATTTTCAGCTTTACCCTGGCTTTTCTGTTTGGCGTCATGATAGAATTTATTCAGGAATGGGTAGGGCGCAGTTATGATATATACGACATGATTGCCAATACTGTGGGCATAATAGTTTCACTGTTATTATTCAATACTGTTAAATGGATACTCCGAAACATTTTATAGATAAGGATAAACTTGATACTCTGTTTGTCGAAAACCGCAGCATAAAACAGTGGATCAGGGATAACCAGTTCGGAATATACGCTGCGATTATCTTTCATTTGCTTGTTTTTCTCGCTCTTGCGTTCAACAAAATGTATACGCTCACTGTGCAGCCGAAATCAATAGAACTTATTTATAAAACTGTCGAAAAAGAACCGGAAATTTCTCCCGAAGAGGAAAAAAAGATAATCGAAGCAGAACTCAATAAAATGCTGATGGACATGCCTGATCAGGACGTCCGCCTGCCCAATCTCGCTATGAATGCGGCGGCGCAGGGAAGCGAATCCGGCAGGGGACAGGGAACCGCCGTTTCGTTTTTCTCAAGCCGCAATTCGACTTCCATTCGTGAAGAAAAAGAAAAAAGGGAAAAAGCGCGTGAAGACAATAAAGTCTCCGGTATCGACGATATTGCGCCGGACGAATCGCATCAGAGCGCTGAGGAAAGCCTGGCTTACAAAGGACCTTCCATTGTGTCGTACTATCTTGAAGACAGAACGGCAATTCATCTTCCGATACCTTCGTACAAATGTTTCAAAGGGGGAGACGTAACTGTGCTGATTGAAGTCAATCCTCAGGGATATGTAATTGACGCCGAAATAGACAAAAGAAATTCGAACAGCGACGAATGTCTGCATCGTGCTGCCATAAACGCCGCAGAACGGGCGCGTTTTTCTTCACTGCAGAGATCGGAAACTCAAAAGGGAAATATTATTTATCGTTTTGTATCTCAATAGAAAGATGATATTGGAAGATATACAGCTGAACCTGCCGACATTCGAGCATAAAATCAAAAATTCGGATAAAGGAAAAATGATTTTCGACCCTGTACGTAATAAATATGTCGCTCTTACTCCCGAAGAATGGGTGAGACAAAATTTTTTACAGTATCTGGTTCAGATTAAAAAGACGCCCCAAAGTCTGGTACGCGTCGAAATGCATCTCAGGCTGAACGGTCTGGCAAAACGAAGCGACATCGTTGTCCATAACCGGCAGGGAAATCCATTGCTGGCAGTGGAATGTAAAGCCCCGACAGTGAAAATAACACAATCGGTTTTCGAACAGCTGGCACGCTACAATTTGCAGCTTAATGTGCCGTATTTAGTCGTTACAAACGGATTAACTCACTTTTTCTGTAAATATTCGGATACCGAAAAACGGTATCTTTTTCTGAAAGATATTCCGGAATATGACCGGTTATGAAGGTTTATATAACGCCCTTATTTCCTGATATAAAAGAAAAGTATCAGTCCGTATATTTCCAGTCGTCCGGTTATCATCAGGACAGTCATCAGGATCTTACCGAAAGGGAGCATCGAATCGTAGTTTCCCAGGGAACTGAAACTGCCGAATCCTGCGCCGGCATTGCTCAGGGAAGCCAAAGCTGCGGAGAATGAAGTCAGAACATCGTATCCCATTGCCGTTAAAATGACTGTGGCGCACAGGAGTACGAACAGGAAAAGAAGAATAAAAAGCAATACCGAATTGATAATATCCTCGTCGACGGTGTTTTCCCCGACTTTCACAGGAATAATCGCTTTGGGATGCTGCTGTTTCTTTATCTGCACCTTGAGAGTGCGAAAGAACACATAGATACGGTCTACCTTTATCCCTCCCGTCGTTGAGCCTGCGCAGCCGCTCTGGAGAGTAAAAAAGACAATGATAATAAACGAAAGCGCCGGCAGAAGCGAGGAATCTATCGAAGCGTATCCGGTTGTTGTTGTGTACGAAACAAGCTGGAACGCACCGTGCAGCAGCGATTCTCCCAGAGTGTCGAACCTGCCCGACAGCCACAGGTTAGCGCTCACCGCCACTATTCCTGCCGCAACCGACAGCGCAAAATAACGTATAAGCGGCGACTTGAACAGCTTGCCCGGCTTACCGCTCACGGCAGAGTACAGCAGTCCGAAATGTATTGAAGACGTGAACATAAACATCATAGTAATGATATATATCCACGTGTTTCCAAACGCTGCCAGACTTGTATTTCTGGTAGAAAAACCTCCCGTTGCGACTGTCGAAAAGGCGTGATTCAGGGAGTCAAACCAGTCCATTCCGGCAATCATGTACATCAGAAAGCAGAGAAACGTTGATCCTATATACACTGACAGTATTATCGTTACAGTCTCATGCGTTTTGTAGATGAAGTTTTCTTTTGCCAAAGGCGAAATCTCCGCCTGCGACAGCCGGGTCTTATTCATCCGCATTGCCGGAGCAAGCAGCATGGCAAACAGAACCACGCCTACGCCTCCCATCCAGTGGGTACACGAACGGAAAAAGAGAATGCTGCGCGGCAAGTCTTCGGGCGAATGTAAAATCGTAGCGCCTGTCGTTGTATATCCCGAAACACTTTCGAACCATGCATTCAGAACCGAAAACTCCCCGCCCCACATCAGGTACGGCAAAACCCCGAACAGGCATACCGTCGCCCACGAAATAATCAGGATACCGTAAATTTCGCGTATATTGATATACGAATCGTGAGGAATAAATATCAGCGGAAAAGCCCCCGCCATCACCGAAATAAAGAAACTCAGGAAAAAGGCGAAATAGGCGTCGTCTCCCTCGCTGCAGATGGAAATAATCATTGCCAGCAACATAAACACCGAGTTTATCAGCAATATAAACCCGCCATATCTTAGAATTACGTTTAATCGCACGGCATGTCAAATTTACTTGTTAAAATTAAAAACTCCCGCAGATTCCTTCTGCTTTGTATGCGAAATCAGGAGTTTGATTTCCTTGTTTAGCTCGTTTATTTCGTCGCGGGTGTCGACTTTTACATTATAAGTCTGCTTATTTTCGGAATATCCCTTGATTCCCCTGATGATTTTCAGTATCGGATTGATAAAGTAGAAATTGATGAAATAATTGAAAAGCATGACAAGCAGCAAACCCACCGTAACCGCAACAATCAGTGGAATCACCAGCCTGTAAAAATTGTTTTTAAGCTCGACGGAACTTTTCGAGATGGTGTTCTGGCTGAATATCCCCATCTTGTTTGCCGCTTTGGTAAACGATTCGTAAACCGGTCGATAGAAGGTGTTGAAGCATTCGTTGCGCTCTTTCATATCTCCCGAAAGGAACAGCGAATCAAGCAGTATCGTCTGACGCCTGAACAGTTGATATTTCGCGTACAGGGTATCGAACATGTATCTTTCCTCCTGTACGCTGGCGTTTTGCAGAATAAACTCAAAACATTCCTCATACAGAGTATCGTTGAAAACAATTCTTGCATCCTCGCCCTGCGAATTTTCGTGCATTATATCAAGGATTTTCCATGTTTGAGTTTTAGCCGCTTCAAAAATCCTTCCCGAAGCCTCGATACTGCGTATATTGTTCACATTCATGTCGGCTACGGCTTTTTCTATCCTTATCAGCTGAAACAGGCTAATCATTCCCGAAGCAAACAAAATCAAGCCTATAATAACAAATCCCAAAAATATTTTTTTCCTAATACCCATAAATCACTCGAAAAATCGTGGCGCAAAGATACGTGGAAAATTGAGAATGGAAAATT
>JAISDR010000034.1 GCA_031264645.1 Prevotellaceae bacterium
AATTTATTTTCATCTAAGAGAAAATTTATTTCTATCAGGAAGAAAATAAAAATCATCTAAAGCAACGGTATATCATTTTATTACAAGCATATTTTTTGTAAAAACAAGTTCATTAGAAACACATCTTTATTACATAAACCGAATTTGTTTTGAACATCGTGCCTGCAATACTCCCGATGGCAAAACGACATTTTGGAAACGAAGTTCGAAGCAGTCAATACTCCCGTTTCAACAACGCTCAAAAACGTTGTAAAAACTTTCAGGCAGATAGATATTTTCGATATCACTGTCAATTGCCTGCCTGAATAGCGGGGCAATGTCATCGGGAGTAAATCCGGCGATGCCGCAGCCAATTTCAGTAACAAGGAATTTCAATTCGGGATGCGCTTTAGCGAAATCAATAAATTCATCAGTATACGGTTTGATTTCTTCTGTGGTGTCGAACATTGTCGGAATAGCGTAAGTCTGTCCCTGCAGTCCGACGCCCTGTCCCCATACCGCACCCCATTTCATAGCTAAACGGGCGGCGCCTCCAGCATGGAAGCCCGAAAGATTACTGCCGAATACGAAGATTTCATTCTTTTCCAAAGATTTAATCCATTTTGGAGAAATACGTTTTGTTGTCATAATTACTGTTTTTATATTTTAATATATTTTTTCTATTCCTGACGGCTATGCCTTTATAAGTGTCGCCTCCCAGCGTTGGGAAGTGTCGTCCTCTTAACTCTCGAACTTTTTCAGATCCAGTCCTTTTATTGCCGCTTCCACAAGTTCCGGCAGGCGGTCGGGCGTACATGCGAAACAGGCTACGCCGAGCTTGCTGATTTCTTTTGCAAGATTGACGTCGTAATCGGGTTTGCCGCTGTCGGACAGGGCTAAAAGAGATATGACCTTCACCCCGTCTTCGTGCATTTCGGACAAGCGTCTCAGCAAGCCCTGCCTGACGCCGCCTTCGTAGAGGTCGGATATCAGTACGAACATCGTTTTGTATGGATTTTCGATAAATGTCTGGCAGTAAGCCACCGATTTGTTTATGTCCGTACCTCCGCCCAGCTGTACTCCGAACAGCATGTCCACGGGGTCGTTGCGGCACATTTCCGTAAGGTCGGTTATTTCGGTATCGAAGACAACGACATGGGTATCAAGCGAAGGCATGCTTGCAAATATCGAGCCCATCACCGAGGAATAGATTATTGAATCGCACATCGAGCCGCTCTGGTCGATGTCGAGAATGACAGTCCAGTCCTTCTGTTTTTTAGACCGTTCGAAGAAGTAAAACTTTTCGGGAATCAGGCGTTTGCTGTCCGTGTCGTAATTTTTCAGGTTACGGTTTATCGTCCGTTTCCAGTCTATCGCCGAGAAATTGCTTAGCGGCGAATGCGCCCTTTTGTTAATCGCCCCGGTAACAGCCCTCCGCAAGTCCGATTCCATGCGCTTCATGATTTCGTCAACAACACTCTGGACTAACTGCCTTGCCGTTTCCTTCGACTTTTCGGGGATTTGTCCCTTCAAAGCCATAAGCGTTCCAACCATGGAAATATCGGGTCTGACATTTTGCAGGGTTTCCGGTTCGAACAGCAGTTTGGTCAGTCCCTTACGCTCGATTGCATCCGACTGTATGACGCTCACAATGTCCTGCGGAAAAAACGTGCGTATATCGGTCAGCCACTTTGCCAGATTGGGCATCGAGCGTCCCTTTCCTCCGGTTTTTCCTCCCCCGACGCCCTGCTTTGATTTGTTTTCGCTGCCTTCCGAATCGTATATGGCAGCCAGGGCAGCGTCCATAATCGACTGTTCATCTGTCAGCACAGCATCGGCAAAAGCCTGGGAATCATCTCCAAGAATCAGCCGCCAGTGAGCCGTTCGCCTGTTCTGTTCCTCTTCCGTCATTTTCAATTAATCAGTTAATCAGTTTAAGCCTCTTCTTTCCAGCAGGTATTTCACATCCGGTTCTTTTCCACGGAATGTCTTGTACATCGTCATGGGGTCTTTCGTACCGCCGTTTTCGAGAATATTTTTACGGAAAGAAGTCGCAATATCCCTGTTGAAAATATTTCCGCTTTCCTTGAAGGCTGCAAATGCGTCGCTGTCCAGAACTTCCGCCCATATATAACTGTAATATCCGGCAGAATAGCCGCCGGAAAAGATATGCTGGAAATATGTCGTCCTGTAGCGGGAAACGATTTGTGGAATCAAGCCGATTGCGTCCATTTTCGCTTTCTCGAATTCATCGGTATTTACCGGCGTCTTATCGGTAAGTATGTGATATTCCATGTCAAGAATGGATGCTGCCAGATATTCGACCGTGGCAAAACCCTGATTGAATTTGGATGCTTCGATCATCTTCCCGACCAGCTCGTCCGGAATTACTTCTCCTGTCTGATAGTGTTTAGCGTACAGGCTCAGCATTTCTTTTTCGAACGCCCAGTTTTCCATTATCTGCGATGGCAGTTCCACGAAATCGCGCGGCACGGAAGTTCCCGACAGGCTGTAGTATTGCGTATTAGCCAGCAAGCCGTGCAATGCGTGTCCAAATTCGTGGAAAAATGTTTCAACTTCGTCGCCTGTCAAAAGTGCGGGAGTGTCGCCCGAGGGACGCGTGAAATTGCATACGATGGAGATAATCGGCGACAGTCGCCTGCCGTCTTTTTTCGACTCTTTCCTGTACGACGTCATCCATGCGCCGCTCCGTTTCGATTCCCTCGGATGAAAATCCATAAACAAAAGTCCCAGATGCGAGCCGTCGCTGTCCTTAACCTCAAAGGCGACAACTTCGGGATGATACAGGGGGACGTTCTTAACTTCCTCAAAAGTCAGTCCATACAGTTTATTGCAGAGGGTAAAAATTCCCTGACGGACATTTTCGAGCCTGAAATACGGGCGCAAAGTTTCCGCGTCCAGACTGTATTTTTCCTGACGTACTTTTTCAGCATAATATTGCCAGTCCCAGGCTTCAAGTTTTTGACCTTTCTGCGTTTTATTCATCAAGTCCTGCATCTGGGCGGCTTCGTTCTTAGCTACTCTGAGCGCCGGCTCCCACAGTTCGGCAAGGAATTTATTGACTGCTTCGGGAGTTTTTGCCATGGTTTCCTCCAGAATGTACGAGGCATGATTTTTGTATCCGAGCAAATTCGCCTTTTCCGTTCTCAATGAAGCTATTTCGGCGGCTGTTTCATTATTGTCAAGTTCGTCGCCGTTGTCGCATTTGTTGATATAGGCTTTGTAGATTACTTCGCGCAATTTCCTGTTATCGGCATATTGAAGAAAAGGCAATGCGCTGGGATTGTGCAGTGTGAAACGCCATTTGCCCTGCAAGCCTTTCGATTTTGCCGACGCTTCGGCGGCGGCTATCGAGGATGAGGGAAGACCGCTCAAATCGGCTTTGCTGTCTATAATCAACTCGAATTTATTGTTTTCCGCAAGCAGATTCTGTCCGAAATTGACTGTCAAAATCGACAGTCTTTCGTTTATTTCCCTTAAACGCGTCTGCTTTTCAGCCTCAAGATTAATCCCGCTGCGAATAAATGCCTTGTATATCTTTTCCAGAAGCTTGGTCTGCTCTTCGTTTAATTTGAGAGACGCCTGATTGTCGAATACGGTCTTAACTCTGGCGAACAGCTCTTTATTCATATAAACATCATCCCCGTGCTTTGACAGCAGGGGAGATATTTTCTTGTTGATTTCCTCCAGTTCCCCGTTCGTGTTTGCCGAGGTCAGGCAGTGAAACACAGTACTTACTCTGCCCAGCAATTCCCCGCTGTTCTCCAAAGCTTCAACAGTATTGACAAAAGACGGCTTTGCCTTTTGCCTTACTATTTTTTCGATATTCGCCTTCTGGTTTGCCATCCCCGCTTCAAATGCCGGCATATAGTGATCCGGTTTAATTGATTCAAACGGAGGAACATTGAAAGGTGTATCGTAACCCTTGAAAAAAGGATTATCGCCCGCAGGCAAGGCTTCCTGTTCGGGCGCCCTGTCAGTGGAGCCACAGCCCGACAATATCATACTTAATAAAATCATTGTAAATAAATGTTTAATTTTCATGCGTATATTTTTTTTATATCTATAATCTTATTCCTATCAATTTGATGCGCAAAGGTAACATTTTTTTATTGCATAAACCGAATTTGGTTTGAACAATCGTATAACATCCAATAAAACGCGTCCTTTTGCAAAAAAACAGACGGATACGGCAGCGTAGTCGAATAATCATTAGAGGTACAATCCCTGAAAAGTAACCTGACTTCTGTGGCTTGCGGACCGAAATAATGGCGCTCACCCGATCTTCCGACCGGCGATGCCCGCTTAGAAAAATATTTGGATTTCATCGCCCACAGAGCCATACCCGCCCTGTTTTTAATAAAGTACAAAGATATGGAAAAAAATTAAGTAAAGAAGAAAGAGA
>JAISDR010000062.1 GCA_031264645.1 Prevotellaceae bacterium
GGATTGGCGAGATACTCTTTCAGTTCGTAGTATCTTCTGAGATCATCGGATTCGAGAGTTTCCAGATACACAGTGTATTTTGTTTCCTCGTCCTGCAGTTTTGCCTCGTATGATTTTGTAGACGGGATGCCGTAAAAGACAGATCGTAAAAAATTGAACATAACCAGATATTTTTAATTTTCGGGCGCAAAAGTATTAAATAAACTTATTAAAATATATTAAAAAATCTTAATTAGTCAATTAATTTGAATCCTTTCCCTCTGACATTGATTATCTGCACAGAAGGATCGTCTTTCAAAAACTTGCGTAATTTCGTGATATACACGTCCATACTTCTTGCGTTAAAATAACTGTCATCGTTCCACACGGTTCTCAGGGCGAAATTCCTGTCGAGCACATTATTTCTGTTTACACAGAGATAACGCAACAATTCCGCTTCTTTCGAAGTCAGTTTCTGCTCTGTTCCGTCAACCGAGTACAGCAAAGTCTGTTTTGTCGGGTTGAAGACATAATCGCCTATTTCGTATGTTGCCTGCGCCTGTTCCGCCGAAGATGTGCGTCGCAGGATTGCTTCGATTCTCAATATCAGTTCTTCGATATTGAAAGGCTTGGTGATGTAATCGTCGCCTCCCGAGGAAAATCCCTTGACAATATCTTCTTTCATTGACTTGGCTGTCAGGAATATGATCGGAATATCCGGAGACATTTGTCGTATTTCCTGAGCCAGAGTAAAACCGTCTTTTACCGGCATCATAACATCCAGAATACAGATGTCGTATGTTCCGCCCGAATCCCTGAAGCCTTTAAATGCGGCGTCTCCATCGGCATACAAATCTGTATCATAGTCCTTTACTTTGAGATATTCTTTCAACAGTATCCCAAGATTTTCGTCGTCCTCAGCAAGGAGCACTTTTGCTTTTGTATCCATAACATTCTAATTATTATTAACTAATGGTAACCATATATAAAAAGTTGTACCTACATTTTCTTCACTTTCAACCGATATTGTCCCGTCGGAGAGATCTATGATCTTCTTGACATAGCTCAATCCCAAGCCGAAACCTTTCACATCGTGAACATCTCCCGTATTGACGCGGAAGAATTGATCAAAAACACGTTCCCTGTTGTCGGAACTTATTCCTATTCCGTTGTCGGAAACGTAACACTGTATTTTGTCATATTCATTTCTTGTTCCTATGACTATTTTAGGGGCATCCGTAGAATATTTCAATGCATTGTCCAGCAAGTTTGTGATAACGTTCACAAAATAAGACTTGTCTGTCGATATTATGTCTTTTGTCGCTTTCAGTTCGAGGATAAGCGTAGCTTTTCTGTTCCGCAACTGCAGCGTCATCAAATCATCGGCTTCCTTGATGATTGCATGCAAACTTACGTCCGCCTTTTTCAGTACTATCGACTGTCTTTCAAATACGGATGTTTGCAGGACTTTTTCGACCAGATAGCTCAACTGCCTGCTTTGTTCCTTTATCATGCTCGAGAGTTTCGGTATGTTTTTCGCCGCCTGTGGAATATTTTCGTCTCCAAGCATTTGCGCGGCAAGCGATATCGAAGATATTGGCGTTTTGAGTTCGTGAGTTATATTGCTGATGAAGTCGCCCTTTATTTCCGAGATTCGTTTCTGCCGAGTAATCACATACATAGTGTAGATAAACAGGGAAAGGATTACCACAACCAGAATAAACGCGGCGAATATCATGGGCAAGATGCGAAACAGCACTATCAGCGTCTCTTCGGGGAAGTAAAAATTCATGTAGTATATTTCCGAAAATCCTTCGGGATCATTGGGGAACAAACGCTTACGGTACATTTTCATTTTTGTGCCGCTATCGTATTTGCTTGAAGCCATGATTTTTCTGCCGGCTTTGTCTGTTACCGCCACTTTAAACTTGTATTTCGGATTAAGACTGACTTCTTCAAGTTGTTTGACAATCAAAGTGTCAAGCTGTTCCATCGTAACACGCTGTTCGACGGGAATCTCAGAGGTCATTAACCTCTTGTACGATTCCTGAAAATAAAGATCAATCTTTTCGGCTGTGATGTTATTATTTTCAAAATCAGACGAATGTACAAGCGTATCCATTACGCTCTGCGGCGCTTTAAAACCGGTTGTTATTTGTGTAAGCGTTTCCGTTTGCCATACTTTTGTGACGACATTGCTCAATAACTCATTGACTTTCCCGCTAATATCGTTCTGAATATTCGAAAATACGCCGAAGATCCATATTGTCTGCGCAAAAACGAGCCCTATGGATGCGAATAAAATTATAACTGTTAGTACCCTACGTTGCCTCTTGGTCATTTTTAACTTTAGTTTACGATACAAAGGTACTTGTTTTTGTAATACAAAATACAATTTTGCAATATTTTTTTTCAAAACCCTATATTTTACCTCTTTTAAAACAGATTTTTTGTCGAAAAGTTTACACGGGTAACCTGTCTATTTATCAATAATATCAATGAAAATATACGATTGAAAACAGACAAATTTTATTGTGTAAAAAAAAATTAAAAAATTTTAAATTTTATTAAAAAAAGCAGATTTTTTACGTGTTTCGACGCTCCAAAAATCTGTTTTTAGCAGTTTTTATACCATTATTATTATGTCGGGCATACCATTATTCTGGATTGCTTCGCTTCGCTTCGCTTGCAATGACAAACTTCTCAGTCAGAAAGTAGCCTTAACTTAATTCTCGAACACCAGCTTGTCGCCAAAAGAATCGACCTTGACAGTTTCGCCCGGGTTCAATTTTCCTGCGATGATCTGTTTTGAGAGTTCATTGAGCAGTTCTCTTTGTATCA
>JAISDR010000110.1 GCA_031264645.1 Prevotellaceae bacterium
CAAGTAACATTTTGAAGAAATTTTTCATTTTATTTAATTAAATTGTTGTCATTATTAATAATTTACTCAATTAATGATTATGGGAGCATTTCCCTACAAAAATCAGGCCAAAAATAATACAAAACTCAATAATATATATTTTTTTCTGAAATTATGAAAAAAGAAGAACAGATACATGAACGCATACATAAACGCATCAATGTTTCATCGCAACAGTTTCGCGGGTTTCCTTTTAGCCGGAGGGGGATTTCACGCTTGCCCTGAGCACAAAACAAGTCGGAAAAATGCTCTGGGCAAATGCCCTGAGGACAAAACAGGTCGGAAATATGCTCTGGGCAAATGCCCGGAGGACAAAACAGGTCGGAAAAATGCTCAGGGCAAATGCCCGGAGGACAAAACAAGTCGGAAAAATGCTCAGGGCAAATGCCCGGAGGACAAAACAAGTCGGAAAAATGCTCAGGGCAAATGCCCGGAGGACAAAACAAGTTGGAAAAATGCTCCGGGCAAACAATCTGCTGGAACGAAGCTTCACAGGAAGTACGGATGAAACGCCCTCCGGGTAATTAATAATTCATAACTTTTAGTTCTTACCCGCCAAAAATTTGGCGTGAAAAAAAAATATATGTACATTTGCAAATTATTTAAATATAGATAAATCTTTAAAAGATAGAATGATAAACGATATAAGAAAGGCGGCGGAAATTCTGAAACAGGGAGGAATAATATTGTATCCTACAGATACAGTGTGGGGTATAGGCTGCGACGCCACAAACGACGACGCTGTGAAGAAACTCTACAGTTTGAAGAAGAAAGAAGACTCATCGCTTATACTGGTTTCCGATACGAATATGATTTACAAGTATGTACAGAATGTTCCCGAAATTGCGATTCAGTTAGTTGAAATATCCGACAAGCCTTTGACCGTCGTTTTTCCGGACGCCTGCGGAGTATCTTCCGGCGTAACTGCATCCGACGGGAGTATCGGGATACGTTTGGTTAACCACGAATATTGCACCGGCTTGATTAAAGTCCTGAAACGTCCGCTGGTATCGACGTCTGCGAATATTTCGGGCATGCCGGCGCCGAGGTCTTTCAGCGAAATATCCAAAATCATTATCGAAGGAGTTGATTATGTCGTTGATGCGAAATATGCAGGAAAAATGACGGGAAAACCTTCATCGATTATAAAAATCGGCGTTTCGGGGGAAGTGAAAATAATAAGAGAATAATAATAAACAGATTAGATAATGAAAAAAGTTGTATTACTCCGTCATGGAGAGAGCGTTTGGAATAACGAAAACAGATTTACGGGCTGGACAGATGTTGATTTGTCGCCAAAAGGTATGGAAGAAGCGGTTTTGGCAGGTAAAACTCTGAAAGAAAATGGCTTTTGTTTTCAGAAAGCATATACTTCCTATCTGAAAAGAGCTGTTAAAACCTTGAACAGCGTCCTGGACGTCATGGATTTGGACTGGATTCCCGTTGAAAAGTCATGGAGACTGAACGAAAAGCATTATGGAATGCTGCAGGGACTCAACAAAGCGGAAACTGCTGCAAAATACGGTGAAGATCAGGTTCTTGTATGGCGCAGAAGCTATGATATCGCTCCGGCGCCTCTTGCATCCGATGATTCCCGCAATCCGCGTTCCGATATCCGTTATAACGAATTGAAAGACTGTGAAGTTCCATTAACCGAATCATTGAAGGAGACAGTCGAAAGAGCCGTTCCCTACTGGGAAAAAGTGATTGTACCGTCTTTGAAACAGTATGACCAGATTATAATTGCCGCCCACGGCAACAGTTTGAGAGCGATAATCAAGTTTCTGAAAAACATCTCCGATTCCGAAATCGTAAGCCTGAATCTCCCGACGGCGATTCCTTATGTTTTTGAATTTGACGATGATGTAAATCTTCTTAAAGATTATTTTCTGGGCGATCCGGAAGAAATCAAAAAGAAAATGGCTGCGGTCGCAAATCAGGGAAAAAAATAATTCGTGTAAATTCGTGGACTTTAGACTTCAAGAATCAAGATTTTTATGGACATAGAAAACATCATCAGGACACATATTGCAGATATTGTCAAGGGATTATATCCCGACATTCCGGAGAACCTTGTGCAGGTTCAAAGAACGAGGAAAGAATTTGAAGGCGATTATACTCTGGTAATCTTTCCGTTTCTGAAATGGAGCCGGAAGTCGCCGGAACAGACAGCCAAAGAATTGGGAGACCGTCTGCTGGAGCGTCTGGATATTGTGGATACTGTAAATATCGTCAAAGGTTTTTTGAATATAAAGCTGAAACCGTCCTTGTGGCTCGAAAAGCTTTCGGAATATATCGAAGACAGAAATTTCGGCTTCCATGCGCCTACAGGCAAGCGGGTTATGGTGGAATATTCTTCTCCAAATACAAACAAGCCCCTGCATTTGGGACATATACGCAATATTCTGCTTGGCTGGTCGGTTTCGAAGATTCTTGAAGCCTGCGGACACGAGGTAATGAAGGTTAATCTGGTTAACGACAGAGGTATCCATATATGCAAGTCAATGCTTGCGTGGCTGAATTTCGCAAACGGAGAGACGCCCGAAAGTTCGGGAGAAAAAGGCGACCATCTGGTTGGGAACTATTATGTGAAATTCGACAAGGAATATAAATCGCAGATTGAAGAGCTCGTAAACAGGGGAATGGAACGGGCGGAAGCCGAAAACAGCGCTCCCGTCTTTGTGGAAGCGCGCGAAATGCTGCGTAAATGGGAAGCCAGAGACCCCGAAACAATTGCACTGTGGACAAAAATGAATGGCTGGGTATATGCAGGATTTGATGAAACTTATCGCAGTCTTGGCGTATCGTTCGATAAAACGTATTACGAATCAAATACCTGGGTGCTGGGCAAGAAAATTGTGGAGGAAGGTCTGGCGAAGGGAATATTCTCTAAAAAGGAAGACAGTTCGGTGTGGATTGACCTCGCGGACGAAGGATTAGACCAAAAATTACTCCTGCGCAGCGACGGCACGTCCGTGTATATGACTCAGGATTTGGGAACGGCGGAACAGCGTTTCGACGAATACCGGTTCGACAAAATGATATATGTCGTCGGAAACGAACAGAATTATCATTTTCAGGTGCTTAAACTTATTCTCCTTAAACTTGGATACAAATGGTCGGATGATATCTACCATCTTTCGTACGGAATGGTGGAGTTGCCCGAAGGCAAGATGAAATCGAGGGAAGGCACTGTGGTTGACGCGGATGACCTTGTTGAAGAAATGCTGCGGACAGCCAGGGAAGTGTCGGAAGAGCTGGGCAAACTCAATGAAATGACAGCCGAAGAAGCTGACAGTATTGTCAATATGATAGGCTTGGGCGCTTTAAAATATTTTATTCTGAAAGTCGATCCTAAAAAAACCATGCTTTTCAATCCTAAGGAATCTATTGACTTTAACGGCAATACGGCTTCCTTTATACAGTATACGCATGCAAGGATAAAATCCATTTTGCGCAAAAATGAAGGCGCGTCTTTTCTTGACGGGCTGAATAAGGCTGCTCCGGACAGCAAGGAGCTGGAGCTGATTAAGTTGATAGACACGTTTCCCGAAACGGTCTCGCTTGCGGGAGAAAATTTCTCGCCGGCGCTGATTGCCAATTACATTTACGATCTGGCAAAGGAATACAACCAGTTCTATCACGATTATCCCATTCTGAAAGAGGAAAATACCGCAAATAAAAACATGCGGCTTGCAGTGTCGTACCAGATTGCGGAAATAATCAAAAAAGGGATGAACCTCCTGGGAATAAATGTCCCCGAAAAAATGTAATATGTTTATTTAAAATGATATTCGACAATATAAGACGCAAGGTATTCAGGATTCTGCTGTTTGCTTTGCTTATATTGTTGCTGCTGTATTTCAAGGATTTGTTTTTTGATGTTCCCGGTACGGCAGAGTGGAAACATTCTGCGTTTAAAGAATTTTCAAACGTTTTTCACGGACGGCTGTCCCTTCTGATTTCCATGGCGCTGACGCTGGCAAGCGGATTATTGATTTACAAGCTCAGTTATGACAATCTATCCTTCACAGGCAGAGAACATTTGCTGATATGGCTCTGGGTTATTCAAGCCGGAGCTTTTTCCTTTTTGCATCCCCTGTCCGGGATTCATTTTGCGACGGTTTTTATACTCCTGTCATACGGCGCGCTTTTCAGTACATACCGGAAAACGTCTGATAATGAAGGGATATTTTTGTCGGCGATGTACCTGGGCATTGCAGGTCTTTTTTATGACTGTTCGATATATTTGTTTATACCGTATATAATTGCGCTGTACCGGTTTAAGATTGTCAAGTTCAGGGACTGGATAATTTCAATCGCTGGATTTCTTGTCCCGTTTTATTTCTCCATTTTCATTTTTCATTTCTTCACGGGAGACTGGCTGTATCCGATTGAATCGACGATAAACGGCGTCATTCCTGATGATTTGTCGTTGAGAATTGCAGAGATGAGCGTAGCCCAGTATATTTTCTGCATATTAATCTTTGTGCTGATTGTCACTGAAATGCTAATGCCGGCAAAATCAAGGGGCAGCGGGATAAATCAAAAAACAATATCCTGCCTGCGTTCATTTTCCGTGTTAATGTGCGCTTCGGTACTGATATTCCTGCTTTTCGCCCCCGAAAGTAAACTGATACTCCAGATAATAATTATCTATACAACAGTACGCTTGAGAATTTTATTCATTAAAATCAATAAAAATATCATCGCAAACTCCCTTTTCCTGCTGCTGATAGTCGCTTCTGTTATTACGGCTATATTATAATTCAATCCGTAAGATTAGAATCTTTTCATACTGGCTGTTTCCAGTTTCCCGCACGGGGGACCGTCATAAATGCCGGTCGATGACGGACAACGATGGTCAGAAAGTTCAGACAAAAGCATTGCATCGCGAAATCCTGTTAATCCTGAAAATCCTGAAAATCTTGCTTCAGACAAAAGAAATCCTGCTTCAGACAATCAAAAAAATCATTCAAATCAAAAAAAATCACAGTACAGACAAAATTTTAATCACAAGAAACACAAACAAATAAAAATTAATTTTAACATTTTTATAATAAAAGTGTTATGTTTAT
>JAISDR010000282.1 GCA_031264645.1 Prevotellaceae bacterium
ATCTCTCGCCACTGGCGGGGACTCGTTGTTCGTTTGCAAACACTTCTCGCCGTTGGCAGGGACTCGCTGTTCGCTTACAAACACTTCTCGCCGCTGGCAGGGAGTCGTTGTTCGTTTGCAAACACCTCTCGCCACTGGCGAGAACTCGTTGTCCGCTTGCAAACACCTCTCGCCGCTGGCGGGAACTCGTTGTTCGCTTGCAAACATCTCTCGCCGCTGGCGGAGAAGAGGCAACGCCCTGTGTGGAAGACATACCCTTGCCATCAAGCCTTGTCAGCAAGTAAGCGGTTAGCCTGCAGGAAAGAAACTGAGTAAATCCTTTTGAATAACTGTTAATTACATTATTTAATTATTTTGTAATAATCCCGAAACCCTTTCTTAAAGTCCGTCCCATACCTTTGCCGCCGGATTTATAGAAGAATAAATTATGAAATATGTTTTACTTGCTGTTTTGTTTTTGTATGCCGGGATATTGCCGGCGACGTCCATAAGAGCCATAAGGGGAGTTGTCAGGGATTCCGGAACGGGCGAGGAATTGACCGGCGCGACCATCATTTTGAAGGAAGAACCGGCGAAAGGAGCTGTAAGCGGCTTGGACGGCAGTTTTTCGATTGAACTCAGTTCGGCTTCCAGCGTTCTGGTTTGCAGCTATCTCGGGTACCGGACGGCAGAATATGCAGTCCGGAATACCGCGGGCGAACTGACGATTCTGCTCGAACCCGTTTACAGCGAAATAGACGAAGTTGTCATCTACGCTAAGGCGGCTAACGATACGGACGCAGGCGCGCGCAGCATCGAAAAGCTGTCTTCGAGCGTCATGAACATTGTGAGCGCAAAGGCAATTGAGATATCGCCGGACATGACCGTTGCAAACGTGATACAGCGCGTTTCGGGAGTTACGGTCGAGCGTAACAGCAGCGGAGACGGGCAGTACGCCATCCTGCGCGGGATGGACAAGCGGTATAACTACACTCTGGTCAATGGCGTAAAAATCCCCAGTCCCGACAATAAAAACCGTTTTGTCCCTCTCGACATTTTCCCTTCCGAACTGCTGGAGCGTCTGGAAGTAACCAAAGCCGCGACTGCCGAAATGGAAGGCGACGCTGTTGGCGGAGCTGTCAATTTGGTCATGAAGGACGCTCCCCAAAACCGTCAGATCAGCGCGTATTTATCGACCGGATACAATACACTGTTTACGGGTCGCGATTTTTATTCCTTCGATACAAAGGCGGGCGCCAAAAAATCGCCGTACGAAATCTACGGCGAAATCTATCCGGCAAAGCCGCGCGACTTCGACGGGAAACTGATGCGGCTGGAAACGGGAAAAGCTCCGGCAAACCTTTTCGGAGGATTTTCGTATGGCGACAGGCTGATAAAGAACCGTCTGGGAATCATGCTTGCCGGAAGCTACCAGAACAGCTATCGCGGAAGCGACTGCATTTTCTACGGAGTTACGACCGCAACGAGCGACGCGTCGAATCTGCCGGTACTGACCGACAGGAACGACCGCAGCTACTCCGAACGTCAAACCCGTTACGGCGTTCATGCCAAACTTGACTTTCATCTTTCGCAACGGCACAAGATACAATGGTATAATGCATATATGGATTTCGGCAATGTTCAGGTGAGGGACAACAGCCGTACCGAGCTGAACATCGGATACAATCCCGAACAGGGCGACTTCAATCTGAGCTACGACACGCGCTTCCGAATGAATCACCAGCAAATTCTAAGCTCCACGCTGAAGGGAAGTCATCATTTCCTTTCGGACGCGCTTAAAATCGACTGGTCGGCGGTGTATTCCGGAGCCTTCAACGAAACGCCGGACAATGCTTCCGTACACACGGTAACCTCCGTTCGCAACGGAAAACCGAATCCCGTGTCCGTCGTAACTCTCGGAGGCGCCGACCGCCGCTGGGAACGCAATACCGACACGGACAAAGCGGCATATCTCAATCTGGCTTACCGTCTTTTGAAAGGAAAAGTCGGGATGGATTTCCTTGCCGGCGGATTTTATCGCGACAAGCAGCGTACCGGCTTCTTCAACCAGTACGATTTCAGACCGTACGACGAATCGAAAGAAGAGGGAATGCGCAACAATCTGATCAAGGGTATCGACTGGAACGACTACAGCGAAATCAGGTTCACTGTTTTCACGCCCTTCGGCTCGGTCGGCAACCCGCTGAACTACGACGCTTCGGAGAAAATCGCCGCCGCTTATGCCCAGATTAAAACGGGAATCGGCAGTCTGCAGATCATAACAGGCATGCGCGTGGAAAACACCAGTCAGGGGTATAAGCTGAAATATCCCGTCGAGGGAGTGAAAAACGAAGGCGAGCAGATTTACGCCGACTGGCTGCCTGTCCTGCATCTGAAGTATTCTCCATGGAAAAACAGCAATGTCAGAGTCTCGTACTACAAGTCAATCAACCGTCCGGGCTTTTTCGAAATTGTCCCCTATCGCATTATCAACGAAGACTACACCGAAATGGGGAATCCGGATTTACAGCATACCACAGCGCACAGCGTCGACCTGAGGTACGAATATTTTCCACGCCCTTCGGAACAGTTCATGTTCGGACTTTTCTACAAGCGGCTGGAAAGCCCGATTGAATACGGGATGATCACGCAGGGACAGGGGACATTCTACATGCCCGTCAATTTTGGAAATGCGTCAAATTACGGTCTGGAGATTGATATTGTCAAGTATTTCCATTCCTTCGGGATCAAGGGCAACTACACATTCACCCATTCGGCGATAAGCGCCACCAAACTTCTCAACTACGACAATCCCGATCCGGCGTCGTCCGAAAAAGTACTGGTCGGGAACATAAGCCAGACACGTCCGCTGAACGGACAGGCACGGCATGTGGCAAATCTCTCGCTGCTCTGCAAGGATGCAAAAAACGGATGGGACGGGCAGCTCGCATTTTCGTATACCGGCGACCGGATATACGCCGTTTCGCGCTATCTCGACAACGATATATGGCAAAGCGGCTATTTTCAGCTGGACGCTTCGCTTGAGAAAAAAATCAAAGCGGGCTTAAGTCTGTTCATCAAGGCGGGCAACCTTTTGAACACGCCAATGGTGCATTATCTCAAAAAGGATAATCCGTCCAACAGCCGTATCGAAGGCTACGAAAACTTCGGGGGAGGAACTCTGGTGAGACGCGATTATTACGGCAGAAACCTGCTGGCGGGAATCAGATATAAATTTTAAAATAAAATAATTATCAATTAAATTCTAAGACAAATGAAAAGGAAAAACATTGTATTATCTTTCATTTTACTTGCATCCGCGATTTTGAGCGGATGCTCAAAAGAGGGGGAAGATCTTTCCCTGAAAGGAATTGCGCTGTCGAAATCAGCCTTAACGCTGAAACCGGGCGCAAGCGAAACGCTCACGGTAACATTCTTCCCGGAGAATGCGGCAAACAAAAGGATCGTCTGGAGCAGCGGGGACACGGATATCGCCAGCGTCAGCAGCGAGGGTACGGTTACGGCGGTCAAGCCGGGAACAGCCACGATTGTTGCAGCTTCGGAAGAAAACGGCGAGACGGCGAGCTGTTCCGTAACCGTAACGCTCAGCGATCCCGTAATGAAAGCCGGAGCGGTGGAAGGCGTGTGGACAAAATATTCCGTTATCAATGTAACGGGGCACATCAGCGTTCCGGAAGGTAAAACCCTGACCATCGAGGAAGGGGTGGAAGTGATTGTCAGCACGGAAGGGCAGGACGCCAACGACACGAAAATCGAGTTTATTGTCAGCGGCAAGCTTTACTGTTACGGTACGGAAGACGCGCCCGTCAGGTTTACCGTGCCGGCGGACAGACGCAAGCCCGAAAACTTCTTTGCCCGTCTCTGGGGAGGAGTTATCGGAAGCGCGACATGCAGCGAGATTGTGTTCGACAATGTGCTGATTGAGTACACCGGCGCAGTTACTACCCGCACTTCGCCTTCGGTTACTGCCGGGCTGTTCAAGCCTGCGGGAGGCGAGGGTATGGTTGCGTTCAACACAAACAATCCTTCGGGAAAATACGTGATTGTCAACTCGACTTTCCGCTACACGGGCGAAGACGCCATTTATGTGCAGGGCGGGAACTGCATTTTCGCCAACAACCTGTTTTATGCCGTCGGGGAAGCCGGAGGCGAAGCAATTAACGTCAAGGCGGGCTGCAAAGTCGACGCCGCCCGCAACCTTATGTACAGCCCGAATACCAACGGGTTCAAGCTGTCCAATTCCGGAGCCGACGGCGGAGCGCGCTTTCAGGCGCAGATCAATGCCTACAACAACACTATCGTCAACGCCGGATGGCGACGCGATCCCAACAAGCCCAAAGGCGGTTCGGTGTGGGCAGAATCCGGGTGTCTGGTGAACGTTTACAATAATCTGATTGTAAACAGCATGTTCGCAGCCAAAGCTCCGAATTTCGGTATCGACGCCACCGACGGACCCGACCTGAACAGCAGGATTGACTACAACTATTATGCTTCGGGAAACGCTCAAAGCGCGATTCCGCAGCATGTAGCCAACGGAACTGTAAGCGCCTTCGACGGATTCAAGCCGGGAGTCGATGATGCGGTTTACGGAGCGCACGATGTTTCGGGAAATGCCGCCGGCGACAAAAATCCGCTGTTTGTGAACTTCCCGTTTATGGACAATCCCGTATTGAGTTACACTTATAACGAACTGTGGGATTTTCACCTGCAAGCCGGTTCGCCCGCCCTGAACGGCGCAAAGACCGATTTCGCGCCCTATTTTGCCGTGTCGGGCGTTACGGTCAACGGCAGGGAATATAAATCGCCCGCGCCTGCCGCTTATTTCGGCGCTTTCGGAACAAGATAAGCCATGAAACGCACTGTATTTTTACTGATTGCCGTGTTGACAGGCGTTTTCTTTGCCGCGTGCAGTGAAAACCCTGTCCTTCCCGAAGTATCCGGATCGGCTGTAAACTTCATTGTCGCCAGCGATCTGGGTCGCAACGGCTATTACGAACAGAAGTCTGTAGCCAGACTGATGGGCTACACGGCTGAACATATTGACGTCGAAATGATAGCCGCCGCCGGCGATGTTCATCATTTCGAAGGAGTGGCAAGCGTCGCCGACCCGCTGTGGATGACCAATTACGAGCTGATTTACGACCATCCCGAGCTGATGATCGACTGGAACGTCATCTGCGGAAATCACGAGTATCGCGGAAATACGCAGGCGGTGCTTGACTATTCCGGCGTCAGCCGCCGCTGGAATGCTCCGTCGCGCTACTATACGCGTGTCATTCAATCGGACGACGGCGTCTCGTGCCGCCTGATTTTCGTCGATACCAGCCCGATGATTGACAAGTACCGCAACGACAGTATCACCTATCCCGATGCTCACAGGCAGGACGCCGAGGCTCAGTTCCGCTGGATTGATTCGGTGCTGACGTGTTCTTCCGAAAAATGGAAAATCGTGATAGGACATCATCCCGCCTACGCCCGGACAAAGAAGGAGGATTCCGAAAGAGCGGATATTCAGGCGCGTTTAGTTCCCATTCTGGAAAAACACGGGGTGAACATATATTTCTGCGGACATATTCACAATTTTCAGCACATCAAGCCTGCTTCGTCTGCGGTCAACTATGTGGTCAATTCCGCCGGCTCGCTTTCACGACCGGCAGAAAAAACGGACGGAACTGTGTTTTGCAGCGGAGACCCGGGATTTACTCTGTGCTCAATAGACGCCGGCGCTATCCGGTTTTTCTTTATCAACCACAGGGGAGAAACGATTTACAGCTATACGATTCCGCAATAAACAGATAAAGTTTATCAATACATTATTTAAAAGAAACTGCCGGAGATTTTATCCGGCAGTTTGTCAAAATATCCGGGTGGATTGACTGCGTAGAACTTCGTTTCCAAAATGTCGTTTTTTTTCGTGCAATATGATCCCGATTTTGATGCTCCTAACAGGGAAATCCTTGCTCGGAGCGAGGAAATTGCCTCTCCGAGCGAGGAAATCCTCGCTTTTACTGACAACGGCGTCGCAAAAAGCGACAAAATGTCAGTTGTGGGAATCCGACTGCTGAATTTGTTCGACTGAATTTGTTTCGACAAAAAAAATATTTCAACCGGAATTTTTGTCGTACATCCGGGAAAAATCTTGCCATTCTTAAGCCTTAGTTCATAACTACAGTATATTCAATAGCTGTTCCTTTATTTTTTCCAGTTCGTCCTTCATTTCAACGACAAGTTTCTGGATATTGACATCTCCTGCCTTTGAGCCTATTGTGTTGATTTCACGTCCTGTTTCCTGTGCAATGAATCCCAGTTTACGTCCCGGCATATCTTCGTGTTCAGCTGTCTGTCGGAAAAAGTCGCAATGCTGGGCAAGCCGGACTTTTTCCTCGGTGATGTCCATTTTTTCGAGATAATATATCAGTTCCTGTTCAAACCTGTTTTTGTCCATACCCATTGTCAGTTCCAGTTTGTTTAGCTCCGATTCTATGGACATTCGAACTTTTTCTATTCGCCCTTTTTCAAACGGTTCTATCAGCGCCAGCTTGTTTTCTATATTTGAAATATGGCTCAGGACGTCGGCGATAAGAATACTGCCCTCCTTGACCCGGAATGTGTTCAACGATTCCAAAGCCTCGGAACAGCAATCCAGTACCGCTTTGATTTCAGTTTCGCTCAACTCTTCGCTGTCGGTAATCATTACCTCCGGCAAGCGCAATATTGCCGATACAAATTCCTGTTTATCAAAGTTCAGTCCGACTTCATCCACTGCTTTGGAAATGGCTTGGAAATACGCCTTGAAGGCGACGTCGTTAAACACGGCGGCTGTTTCTCCCCCCAGCAATTCCTGCGTCAACAGAATATCAAACTTTCCCCTTGTTGCCATAACGGAAACAAGTTTTCGCAAGTCAAATTCAAGTATGCGATACACTTGCGGACTTCTGAAATTAATGTCCATCTGCTTGCTGTTAAGCGAGCGTATTTCTATTATAATTCTCTTGTTTTCAACAATTTTTTCGGCTTTACCATAGCCGGTCATGGATTTTATTCCTGTCATTTTTATTCGTAATTAATCGGGGTCTATTACATATTCTTTTAATTTAGTGTCCTGCATTGATTTCGGGACTGAATCCTTGATGATTTCCGTGATAATGTTCAGCATGGTTTTACGGACATATTCCTTGCTGACAACCAGACTGACCTCCCTCACCGCAGTAAAATTCTTGAACGGGCGCAGGTTTTCCTGTTTTTCCTCGCTCAATCCCATGGCGTGCATTTCGGGAATAATCGTGATGCCGTTATTGTAGTCGACCACATTAACAAGAGTGTCAATACTTCCCGATTCGTATCTGATAGCGTGCATATTTTCCTGAGCGGTATTTTTTTTCAGTTTGCATAAACGTTCAATCTGTCCCCGCAGGCAATGTTCGCTTTCGAGCAGCCATACCTTGTTTATATCAACCTTGTCCAGATCAATTTCCCTGTCTTTGTACACGTCTTCCAAAGGGGAAACGTAAGCGTAGAATTTTTCGTAATATATCGGATATTCGAACAGTCCGGGATGATTGAGAGGCCCGGCGAGTATTCCCCCGTCCAGAGCACCGTTAATCAGCTCGCGGATAAGATTGTTTGTCGTACATTCCTTTAAGGTCAAGTCGATTTCGCTGTAACCGGCATCATGCTTGTGAAGTATCGCAGGGACAAGATATGAAGCGATTGTCGGGATAATCCCCAGCCTGAAACTTCCGTTAACGATGTTTTGCTCGTTTTCGACCACTTCCCTTATCTGCCTGAAATGTTTCAGCGAAATATGAGCCTGCTCGATAATCTGCACGCCGATAGCCGTAGGTTCAACGGGATGTTTCGAGCGGTCGAATATCTTCACATCCAGTTCTTCCTCCATTTTTTGAATCATCATACTTAAAGTGGGCTGTGTCACATGACAAAATTCTGCCGCCCTTGCAAAATGCCGGAAATTATCTACGGCAATCACATATTCTAACTGTTGTACATTCATAACGCAATAAATTTACGCCTGCAAATGTAATGCAATATTTGAAATTATATTTTACAATCCGTAATTATCATTAGCTTTGCGCGATTTTTTTATATATATTTTGTATATTATATGGAAACATACACAAAGATTGCGGAGTTAAAATCAAGACTCGCGGAATTGAAGATGAAAGAAGGTAAAACGATTGGTTTTGTACCTACTATGGGAGCCTTGCATCAGGGACATCTGTCATTGCTCAGCCTGTGCAAGTCGACCTGCGATATTACGCTTGCAAGCATTTTCGTCAATCCCACTCAATTCAATGACAAGGCCGATTATCAGCGATATCCGAGGACGCCGGAGAATGACGGGGAAATGCTGAAAAGCGCCGGTTGCGACATAATTTTCGTCCCCGGCGAAGAGGAAATATATCCCGAAAAGGACAGTAGGATTTTCGATTTCGGAAAATTAGACAAAGTTATGGAAGGGAAATTCCGTCCGGGACATTTCAACGGGGTTGCGCAGGTTGTCAGCCGTCTGTTTGATATTGTAAATCCCGACAAATCATTTTTTGGACAAAAGGACTTTCAGCAGGTTTGCATCATCAAAAACATGGTGCGGCAACTGAATCTGAGCGTCGAAATAGTTGTCGCCCCCACTGTCAGGGAACCGGACGGGCTTGCCATGAGTTCGAGAAATATGCTGCTGACAAAGAACCAGAGAATCGAAGCTGCCAAAATTTCCCAAGCCCTGCTGTATGCCAGGGAACATGCGTTTAAAACGCCGGTAAACGAACTTGCGGGCGAAGTGATACGGCGGATAAATTCATCTCCCGAGCTTGAGGTCGAATATTTGGAAATAGTCGACGCCGGCGATTTACAAGCCGTTTCCGGATGGGACGACGCCGGCGAAATATTTGCCTGCGTAGCGGTTCATGCCGGCAAAATCCGTTTAATAGATAATGTTCAACTTAAATAATTGTATATGACGCTTGATTTTACTGTTACCAAAGGCGATTACATCGAATTAATTCAATTGCTGAAAGCTCTGAATCTGGCTTCCAGCGGGAGCGAGGCTAAAATGATGGTGGACGACGGTATCGTATACCTGAATGGAATACAGGAATTTCGCCGGAGAGCAAAAATAAGACCCGGCGACAGAATCGAACTGAC
>JAISDR010000071.1 GCA_031264645.1 Prevotellaceae bacterium
TTTATGCCGTTTAAATGTCTTCATCTGTATGATATTAAATTTCGGTGCAAAGTTAGCAATAATTATTTGATTGACAAAATATTATTACATTTTCTTTGAAAAAAAATGAGTTTTTAGAAGTCCCCATATATAAAAACCTTTCATATAACTTCTGTTCAATCGTCTCATATTAAGCTGTTTGTAATGTGGCTAATTTTTCATGTAATTTAATTTGTTCTTCTATTTTATCGACATATTTTTTGACACTTTTTAATTTTTTTTTCAGGATTTCCGGTTCATTAGTCTGTATCAGTTTTTCGTCATATTCGTTTTTTGTTTTAACCATGATATAAATAATTTTGGAGATTTTATTGGCGGTAGCCACAATAGCTCCCATTGGTCCTTTTCGACTTCTGATACGACGGTAATAATCACCCAAAGGAGTTTTCGATGCACCGGCAGAATTTGCAGCTTCCCGCAATATTTGTCCGACATGATTTTTACGTTTGGGTACTTTACTTGATATTAATTTTCCTCCTGTAATTTTATTGTTGGGAGCCAGATTTGCCCATCGGGAAAATTTTTTATAACTGTCAAATTTTTCTGTAAAATCATGTCCCAGTTCTCCGATTAATTTTAGCACGCTTCCTTCACTTATACCCGGAATACGCATCAGGTTTACCCCAAAAATCCGGTATCCTTCGGATTCCACGTCAAAATTTACTGCTGTTTTTGGATTACGCTGTTTGTTGCTGCGTACGATTTCTTTTGCCTTTCCGGATTCTTTTGTCTTTCCGGATTCCTCTGCCTTTTCAGATTCCTCTGCCTTTCCGGATTCCTCTGCCTTTTCAGATTCCTCTGTCTTTTCAGATTCCTCTGTCTTTTCAGATTCCTCTGTCTTTTCAGATTCCTCTGTCTTCCCGGGTTTCTCTAACATTTCCAGCCTGTTTGCCTTCTTTGACATCTCCACTTCATCCAGATGACATCCGTATTTTTTCATAAACTCTCCCAATTTTTGTTCGCACTCCCTGATTTGGGACTGAATAAATTTATAGAGTTCATAACTTTGACCAAGTGCAAATAATAAATCCGCGTCCCAGTTGGCTTCAAGCGCTTTGGAGATGGTTTCCTTTGAATTTTTACATCTGATGTCGGCCAAACCTGCAAGTTTAACGGTATCGCGTTCGCCCGAAAGAATTGCAGACAAGATTTCCAGTCCCGATTTGCCCGTAATATCCCGAAGTACTTCCGGCAATTTGATGTTCATCAGCTCCATGTATTTCTGCATGTGCTGTACTGTCTTTGCCAGATACCGTATCTGATTTTCTCTGTGACGGCTCAAATTGCGTATCTCTTTGGCATAGTTGTTAACTTGATAACTTGCCTTCAAAAGACCGTAACTGTGCATAAGCATCAGCGATTCCGCATCTATTTCATCGGTCTTTTCTTCTACAAAATTTGATGTGGACTTGGCATTGACCAAATAGACTTCAATCCCGAAGGACTGTAGTTTTACGAACAGCGGAACCCAATAAATCCCGGTGGATTCCATGGCTACTGTCTGGATTTTGCAACTTTGAAGCCACTGACAGATATCTTCCAAATCTTCTGTGAATGCTCCAAATTTCCGGTTGTAATCCGCATCTCTGTCTAAAGGTACGCATACCTGCATTTCTGTGCCGGACACATCTATGCCTGCTGCATCGGGATTAACTACCTGTAACCGGAAGCCTTTGCGTGTTTTAATTTTCTTTGCCTTCTTTGCCATAAATAGTAACTTTATAAATTTGTATGTAATATCATCCCGCCCCTTTGTCTTTAATTTTGTACTCTTTCATAAGGTCTCCAAAGAACCAATTATTACATTACCGACAGCGGGAACCTGACTCATTAACAGGCTCTCCACCTGTGGGGATACTGGTCTGTCTGCGAAACCACAGTGCGTTTGTTTCAGCCTGAAATAAGACAGATCATTTTGACAGTCGATAGAGCAGAGACACCGAGAACGCCAGTTGAGTTGAGTTCTGATAGCTGTTTCTCTGTCCGGGGACGATGGGGTTTCTCAGGAAGGAAAAATTGTAGTGATACCTGCATTCCGCCTGTATTTCGAATCTGTAGACTGCTATTCCCAGTCCGCCGCCGCCTGCGATTCCGTATTCGAACTGCCGGTCGTATTCATCGAAAACGTACTCCTGCGATTTTTCGCCTGCGACCTGCGTACTTCGCTTGAGCATATATCCGACGACCACTCCACCCGTCGCGTACGGACGGAACGGTCCGAGCCGCATAAATCCCTGAGCCATCAGCGGAAGCTCGAAGGAAGTGATTCTGTTTGTGATTTCGGGCGTCATTGATATCGTATCCACGCTTTTGATATATCCCTTGCTGATATAATTGGCTTCGATTTGCAGCGCGGCGTATTGTTTGTGTTCGTAGCGGTAGAGTATGCCGGGACTGAAAGCGGGAAGGCTTTTCTTTTCGAAATCGGGGAGGGCGCTGATTGAACTGTATCCCTGAGTACCCTTTATTCCAACATAATGCTGTGAAAAGGCAAGTGTTGAAACCAGCATTATTATACAGAAATGACTGATTCTCCCGAAAAGGAGAATCAACCGTTTTCTGTCGTGTACGTTTGTCTGCATCAAAGGCTCTGTTTACTTTCTGTCTCAACAGAATTATTGATTTTAGCTATCAAGCCCTTCAAGACCGTTCCCGGTCCAAGCTCGACGAACGAAACAGCTCCGCCGGCAATCATGTTCTGCACGGACTGAGTCCACCGTACCGGCGCGGTCAGCTGCTTCACAAGATTTTGCTTGATGATTTCCGGTTCCGTATGGGGTTTTGCGTCTATGTTCTGATAAACGGGACATACGGGCGCGCTGAACTCTGTCGACTGTATTGCCTGTTCGAGTTCTACCCGCGCCGGCTCCATCAGCGGAGAGTGGAACGCCCCGCCGACAGGAAGAACAAGCGCCCTTCTGGCTCCCGCTTCCCTGAGCTTTTCGCACGCCTCTTCCACCGCCGAAATGCTGCCCGAAATAACCAGCTGTCCGACGCAGTTGTAATTGGCGGGAACAACAATTCCGTCAATTTCGGAACATATTTTTTCCACAATCGAATCGTCGAGCCCCATAATTGCAGCCATGGTCGAAGGCTGCCGTTCGCAAGCCTTCTGCATCGCTTTTGCCCTGGCGGATACTAACTTCAGCCCGCTTTCGAAATCCATGGCGCCCGCAGCCACCAGAGCCGAGAACTCGCCGAGGGAATGCCCCGCAACCATGTCGGGATTAAATCCGGGATACATTTTTGCGAGAATCACCGAGTGGAGGAAAACCGCCGGCTGTGTAACCTTCGTTTGCTTGAGGTCTTCGGCTGTTCCGTCGAACATGACGTCGGTTATTCTGAATCCCAGAATATCGTTTGCATGCTCGAATAAAACCTTTGCCGGTTCCGATTCATACAGATTTTTTCCCATGCCGGGAAACTGTGCTCCCTGTCCGGGAAATACAAATGCTTTCATTTAAATATATTACAAATTATTATTTTGACTTGTCGGGATATGCCGGGAACTTGTCCGGAATGTTTACCGGACTGTCTTTCAGTTCCTGCAATATCAGTTCGATTGCACGATTCAACTGCTGGTCTTCGCCTGCGTATTCCCGTGCCGGGTCGTTGTCGACAACGATATCCGGGTCTACTCCGTAACCTTCTACCACAAACTGTTTGCCTTCCGCGTCGAGATGCGCATATTCGGGACGGTTCAGCGAGCCGCCGTCGATGATGGGCAGCGACCCTCTTATTCCGACCACTCCGCCCCAGGTGCGGGTTCCGACAATTTTTCCAAGTTTATGATACTTGAACTGGTACGGGAACAGGTCGCCGTCGGAGGCGGAATACGAATCGACCAGAAGTATCTTCGGACCAGCCATCGTCCCGCTTGGCTTTATGTCCGGACGTCCGTTTCTCGGCGCAGCCAGCAGCGAAGGCTCGCGGCGCAGGCGTTCGATAATCATTGGAGAGACATTGCCGCCGCCGTTTCCGCGGTCGTCGATAATCAGGGCTTTTTTGTTCAGTTGCGGATAGTAGTATTTTACAAACTCGTTCAGTCCTTCCGGTCCCATGTCCGGGATGTGGATATATCCCACTTCGCCGCCGGTCGCTTTGTTCACTTTCTCGATATTGCCGTTCACCCATTCGAAATAGTAGAGCGACGATTCGCTGTCCGTGGGCTTGACCAGCGTTTTGCGGCTTCCCGTTTCCGTCGCCGTTTTGTTGAGCGTCAGTTCGACCTGCCTGTTTGCCTTGTCGCAGAGGGCGGCGTAGATGTCGTTTATTTTGTTGGCGGGCTTTCCGTTGACGGCAATAATGAAATCGCCCTCGCTGGCGTCCACTCCCATTTCGGCGAGGGGCGAGCGCAGTTCCGGCGACCAGTTGCGTCCTTCGAGGATTTTGTCTATCCTGTAGTATCCCGACTTGTCCCTGCTGATTTTTGCGCCCAGCAGTCCCGTCTTCACTCTTGCGGGAGCATACTTGTCGCCGCCTGAGATATAGCAGTGTCCGGTTGTCAGTTCGCCTATCATCTCGCCGATGATGTAATTCAGGTCGTTTCTGTCGTTGACATGTTCAACCAGCGGCATATATTTTTCGCGGACGGCTTTCCAGTCCACTCCGTGCATTCCGGGGTCGTAGAAAAAGTCGCGCATCTGCCTCCAGCACTCGCTGTATATCTGATTCCATTCCTCGTGCAGCTTGACAAACACTTTCACTTCCGACAGGTCTATCGTTTTGTCGACATTGATTCTGCCTTTCGGAAGATCGACCACTGCATATCCCGACGCCGAACTGACAAGGAATTTCTTCATGTCCGCCGTAACCGCGGCGATGCCGAAACCTCCAAGCTCGGTTTCCTTCCTTGACTTCAGGTCGAACATGTACAGTCCCGAACCGTAACGGTTATAGTATACCGAATTATCGGCAAGCAGCGGCTTTCCGTAGTTCCCGACAGGAATATCGAGAGCCAGTGAACGTCCCTTTATCCCGTCGAAATCAATTTCTACCGCGTTCGCGGACGGGGCGCTGTCTTTCCTGTCTTTATCCTTATTTTTATCCGATGACTTTTTATCTTTATCCGAAGACTTTTTATCTTCCGTTTTTTTGGCTTCTTCAGCCGGTTTATCTTCCTTTACAGACACTTCGTCGTTTGTGTATGCAAATGGCGAAGGCGTTTTTTTGCTGAGGGGAACGATGTATATTTTCGACATTCCCGTGTAGGCGTAGTTCCATTCCACGCTGCTGTACGTGGGACTGAAATCCCTTGCCGAGACGAATGTCAGGAATTTGCCGTCGTCGCTGAACGACGCCGACCACGCGTCGAACCAGTCGTCGGTAACTTCTTCCTTTTTACCCGAATCGACGCTGTATATCACGACTGTCGCGGTGGTATTGTATCGCGGAAAGGTGTATGCAATCCATTTGCTGTCGGGCGACCATGAGAAGTCGCGGATTTCGCCGTCCACAGTCTGCTCTACTTCCGTGATTTTTTTCGAATCGACGTCGATATAGCGCAGGCGCTGCAGCTTGTCGCTCCAGAGGATTTTTTTACTGTCGGGCGACCACGATATGCCGTATTTATATGTATCGCTGTTTTTTGTCAGCTGAACCGGAGCCTGCAGACCGTCCTGACTGCGGATATATATTTCGTCTTCGCCCGTCTCGTCGGAGATATACGCGATGCTCTTCCCGTCGGGCGACCACTGCGTGTCTCTCTCGTGCACTCCCGAGGTCTCGGTGAGATTGCGCGTAACGCCGGATGTAACCGGCACGGTGAAGATATCGCCCCGCGCAGACAGCACAATTCTTTTCCCGTCGGTGGAAAGGTCGACGTTGCGCGCTGCGTTCGACACGTTTTTCAAGACCGAACGTCCGCCGCTGAAATCTTCCTCAATGTATATCGAAAGTTTCTCCGCCTTTTGCGTATTCAGGTCAAAGGAATAGATATATCCGCCGTTTTCGAACACGATGGCATTGTCGCCAAGCGAGGGGAACTTAATGTCGTACTTGTCGAAGTCCGTAACTTTCTTCGTCTCCCGTGTCTTGACATTGTAGGAAAACAGGTTCATAATCCGGTCGCGGTCGGAGATGTAATAGATATAATCGCCTGTCCACATCGGGCAGATGTCCTGATATATGTTGTTCGTTATGTTTTCGACCTGCTTTGTCTTGAAATCGTATATCCGGATATCGTCCGCCATGCCTCCCCTGTAGTATTTCCATGTTCTAAACTCCCTGAACACACGGTTGTAGGCTAACTTTGTCCCGTCGGGCGAATAGGAACAGAATCCTCCCGCGGGCAATGGCAGTTCTTCGGAAATCCCGCCGTCGACGGAAGCCAAATACAGGCTGCCCTTGAAATCGTTGAAGGACTTCATGCGCGACCGGTAAACGACGGTGTTATTGTCTTTCCATGTCAGGACTATATTGTTGGGACCCATTCTGTCGGACAGGTCGTCGCGTCCGAGCGTCGCGGTGTAAGTGAGGCGCACCGGTTCTCCGCCGTCGACAGGCATGCGGTAAACTTCCGTATTCCCGTCATACTGCGCGGTGAAGGCAATCTGCTTCCCGTCCGGCGAAAAGCGTGCAAACATTTCATATCCTTCGCCCGTAGTCAGCTTCCTGGCAAGCCCCCCCTTCGAGGAAGATGCATATAAATCGCCGGCGTACGAGAACACCAGCCTGTCGCCATGTACCGCCGGAAAACGAAGAAGACGCGCTTCTTTCCTCTGCCCAAATACCTGAAATGCAGATACCGCCAGCAAAACTAATACTAAAAAACTTCTTTTCATCTTTTTCTTGATTTTTATTTTACAAATACAATATTTCTAATATTTTTTGAGGACAAAAATACTCATTTTTTTCAATTGTCATATATTTTGTCGACGAAAGAGGTATTGTCTGCCGGCTTATTAACTCTAAGGATGAAGTAAAGATACATCCGAGTGTGTATGTGATAATCATAGAAAATTCACACAACAATTTAATTGCAAATTAACGGTTGTAGAAAACGGCGAGCATTGGTTTCATACACAAAAACAGCTGGATATATTAAATGGCTGGATTAAGGTAAATTTATGAACGACTTATTGAAACGATATGAAAATTATATCCATTAGAGAGAATCCCGAATACATATTTTGGAGAACCGGTTATTCATATTTCTTTATTTTTTGCCCATTCCTGTTTAGTTATGCGATAAAAAAGAATGTCCTGTGTCAAATGGAGCGGGCTGTCTTTTTCGTTTTCCTCTTCGGTATGTTGATAAGTAAATCCCAACTTATCGGCAACACGTTTCGACCGTAAGTTTCCATTGTAATGTCCTGCCCATATTGCATCTAATCCCAAGTCTTCAAATCCGTGCCTGACAAGTTCGCGCATCGCTTCGGGAATAAGTCCCTGTCCCCAATACGGAACGCCGATCCAGTAACCGGCTTCGGCGTCATTGTTACCCATTGTTTTACTGTGTTTAGCTTCGCCCAAAAGAAATCCGGCACAACCCGACAGTTCGTTTGTTTCCTTTAATACAATCGCATAAAATTCTTTTTCAGAAGATAATATCTTACGAATAATCTCCCTGCTGTATTCTACACATGTATGCGGTTTCCACCCGGCATTTAATCCAATTTTCGGATTAGATGCAATATTATAAAGGGCTTCAGCGTCGTTTTCCTGCCAATGACGCAGTATTGTTCTTTCTGTTTGCAATTCCATATTTTTAATTATTCATTTTCGATTACATTAAAAAATTCACGCCGCAAAAATAGTAAATATCTTTCAGACAGTTGATTTTTATTCAACTATCCGTGCGAATTTGCCGGTTATTGCTTATCTCCAATCCTTGTCTTCGCTTTCTTTTGTCTTCCCTAAGCCTTTCATTTATATAAAACCACACTACAATGTAATTATTTTCGAATTAAGTATTATTATTGTGACCTACATCACAATATGGTGTGACCTACATCACAAAATCTCATGACGTAGGTCATACATAGTTGTGATGTAGGTCACAATAATAACAGGTAAGCAGAAACGATTCAGTTTCAAGCATGAAATTTACCAGTTTCTACTGATAAACAGACTAATTGAAAAAGAAGTCTGTACGGAATCTATTCGCATAAAAAAGATTGTGTTCAAAACCTCGCAGATATTGATGAGGCGGTTGACACGATGGCAAGCGAATCGGTGGATTTAATTTACCTTGATCTGCCATTTTTCTCGAACCGCAACTGCGAGGCGATTTGGGGCGACGCGGGGGAAGTACGCAGTTTTCAAGACCGCTGGGCGGGCGGTATCAACCAAATCAAATTTTGATTCCAATACGTTACATATAATACCCATTGACACTAAATTCTCCACAATTAGAGGAGAATTAATGTCGTCCAGACGGAGATGAGCGCCTGGATTTATGTGTCGATACTGCTTGCGCTGATTATGGTTATCGTTCTTTGCGTAGGAGGAAAAGTGTACAGAACAAGCCACGAAAATCCGGTGATAGTACTTAAAACGGATTTTTGTACGGTAAACTGTTTGTTTTCAGCATTTTCGTTGCTATTTTTTTAGAATTAGTTACTACGCTATCATATCATCAGGATTAATGTTAAACAGTTGAAAAATCTTTTTTTGTAGCGGATTCAAATCAGGAATAGAAAATATTTTTTTATTTTTTCCGATTTTTAATTCGCAGACTTTGACATTGTTTATTTCAGCGATAATGTCATTAAATGATAATTGTCGGTCATTCTTTTTATTAAATGTTTTGAGGAAAGGAAAAATCTTTTTTTCCATTTCATGAATGACGGCATAAGCAAACACGCATATTTGTACATGCCCCCTCGTTTGCGCCTCATTGCGGTGATAGACAGGACGTATGCAGATATTGTCACTTTTCAAATCTCGAAAAGCATGCTTGACATGTTGAAGATTTTTATACTGTGAACGTACCATTTCAGTATTTAAAGTTTCATTTTTTACGTTCGTGCAAACAACATATTTTCCACACAGGCTTTCCGCACGATCGAATGCTTCCCGATTGAAGTTCACTTTAAATGTGTCACTGTCAACAGTATCTATTGAATAATACGGGGTCATTTTACAGGTATCAAGCGTTTTATAAATTCTTTTTTTATAGTTGTCGATATCTTTGAGGCTAAATGAAGTTTTCAACTTTTTACTTTTTGACGTACCTTTTTGAATATTCAACTCATTTTCCATATTCTTGAATTTGCGGTTTTTCCATGAAATTTCCACCAGTTTCAGCAATTCATCCGTATGATTTTTTTTGTGCTGCAAATAGAGTTTTTCAGATATCTCCAGTTCCGGATTGACAGAAAGAATGTAACGCCTGCCGTCTTCTGTCACTTCCGCCAAATCTTTGCTGAAAAGACTTAACTGAATTATATCCCTTTTAAGAAGATCATCTATGGATGAACGGGTCAGTCCGGTGATGAAGCTGATATCCGATTCCTTCAGGTTTTCATCATTTTCAAGATGGTACATGATTTGCATGCCGCGGTCGCCAACAAAGACAAGTTCTTTGATGCCAAACTCCTGTTTCAGCGATACAAGCTGTTCCCCTACAGTGGCGCTGTCTGCCGTATTGCCCTCAAAAACCGTGGCTTTCAATGGAAAACCCGTCTCATCACAGATTAAGCCGATACATATCTGCATTTTCCCGGTTTTTTTGTCCCTGCTATACCCGAAGGACGACAGTACATTCTGCGTGCCTTCAAAATAGGTGCTCGTTATATCATAAAGATACATGCGGCTGGAGCTGTGATGGCAGCGAAACCA
>JAISDR010000143.1 GCA_031264645.1 Prevotellaceae bacterium
AACTCCGCCTTTCCCGATATTTCCACCGGTCCCGAATATTCTCTGTCCATTGCCCAGTGTGCGATGTCGAAATGGTGAACGCCCCATCCGGTAATCATTCCAGCGCCGAACTGCTCGCATCGCAGCCATCCCGGACGGTCGTATCCCTGCTGCGGATGCACGCGGTCGACAGTATAATATACGTATGGCGTCTGTCCCAGCCATGCATCGTAGTTAAATCCTTTGGGTACGGGCATTTCTTCGGTGTTACCGCCAAAGGGGTCTCCGGGAAGCCGTATCTCTATGCTTTTCAGCTGCCCGATACGCCCGTTGCGTACCAGTTCGCAGGCAACTCGAAACTGCTCCATCGAACGCTGCTGGCTGCCTATCTGCAGGATGCGTCCGCTTGCATTGACGGCGTCGCTCATCCGGCGACCTTCTGCAATTGTCAGCGAGGTCGGCTTTTGCAGATAAACGTCTTTCCCCGCACGGACAGCGTCGATAGCCTGTTTAGCGTGCCAATGGTCGGGAGTGCTGATTAACACGGCGTCGATATCCCTGTTTGCCAGCAAATCGGAATAGTTTTCGTACGTGGTAAAGCCAGTGTAGGGCTTACCCAGTTTTTGGGAATAATAGTTTTCGACATACGTCCTGGCATCGGCGAGGCGCTGCGCATCCACATCGGCAGCGGCAATGATACGGACGTCGTCATATTGCAGGACGCCCGGCATATCATGACCCAGCGAAATCCGTCCCACGCCGATTGCCCCGATATTAATACGGTTCGAGGGCGCGCCGGCTCCAAATACAGACGAGGGAACAATGGTCGGAAGCACAATCATGCCTGCTCCGACAGATACAGCATGTTTTAAAAATTTCCTGCGTGTACTCATAATCATATAGGTTTTAAAATTACAAATTATTATTATTAATTAAAGATGCAAAGGTAAGGATTATTTCTTATTTAACAATTCCACCCCAATATCTTTAAGTTTGTATTTCTGAATTTTGCCGCTTCCGGTTAACGGGAATCCCTCAACGAAGAATATATGTTTGGGAATCTTGTAGCGGGCAATCTGACCTCTGCAAAAATCCCTTATTTCCTCTTCTTCGAGCGTTTGTCCTTCCTTCAGTATTATAAACGCTCCCGGTACTTCTCCATATTTTTCGTCGGGAATGGCGGCTACCTGAACGTCTTTTACTTGAGGAATTTTGTATAGAAATTCTTCGATCTCGCGCGGATAGATATTTTCTCCTCCCCTGATTATAATATCTTTAATCCGTCCCGTTATCCTATAATAGCCATCGCTATCCTTGATGCCGAGGTCTCCGGAATGCAGCCAGCCGTCCTTGTCTATGACGATAGCCGTTGCCTGGGGATTTTTGTAATAGCCTTTCATTACCAGATATCCGCGGCAGCACATTTCGCCCTGTTCTCCTGCAGGACATTCTTCCCCCGTCTCGGGATTCAGCACTTTTACTTCCGTCTCGGGATAATCCTTGCCGACAGTGGTACATCGCGCCTCGAATGAATCTTCCAGCACGGAATGGGTCATCCCGGGCGAAGATTCGGTTAATCCGTAAACGCTAGTTATGTGTGTAATGTGTAATTTTTCCGTAACTCTTTTCATCAACTCGATTGGACAGAGAGAGCCTGCCATGATGCCTGTACGCAACGAACTGACGTCAAACATGTCGAACATGGGATGATCCAGTTCCGCGATAAACATTGTCGGAACGCCATACAGAGCCGTACACCGCTCTCTGGAAACGGAGGCGAGAACAACAAGCGGATCAAAGCGTTCGACCATTACCTGCGTCGAACCGTGGGTAAGGCAGTTCATTGTTGCCAGAACCACTCCGAAACAGTGAAACAGCGGTACGCAACAGCAGAGTTTGTCGTTTTCGGTAAATTTCATCCCTTCTCCCGTGAAAAAACCGTTGTTGACAATATTGTGATGCGTAAGCATAACTCCCTTCGGGAAACCTGTAGTCCCGGATGTATATTGCATATTGACAACGTCGTGGCAACTGACCGTGCGTTTTATTTCGTTCAGTTTGTCTTTGCTGCCCGTTCTGCCCAGCAGCAGCAGTTCGGCTGTGCTGTACATTCCCCTGTATTTTTCCTGTCCTATGTATACCACATTTTTCACGGCGGGAAAACGTTCGCTCTTGAGTTTGCCTCTCGGATTTTCTTTCAGCTCGGGCAACATCGTGTACACCATGTCAATGTAACTGCCGTCGTAAACTCCTTCCGTTATGCAAAGCGTATGGATATCGGAATCTTTCAGGAGGAATTCGGCTTCGTGCAGTTTGTAGTTTGTGTTCACGGTAACCAGTACAGCCCCGATCTTAGCCGACGCATAGAGAACTGTCAGCCAGTCCGGCACATTTGTCGCCCAAATGCCTATGTGATCTCCCTTTTTTACGCCGATCGAAAGGAATCCGTTAGCCATATCGTCAACCCTTTTATTGTATTCCGCCCATGTCATTCTGAAATCGCGGTCGGAATAAATAATGTACTCGCTGTCAGGCGTTTTTCCCGCCCAGTATTCCAAAAATTCCCCTATAGTTTTATCTAATAAATGCATATTTTTTATATATATTGAATTTTATATTTTCGCCGCAAATATAAGGATAAAAATGATTCCGGCACACAAAATGATATTTTTTTATTTTTTCGAGAATTTATAATTCATAATTTTTATTTACTTTTGCGTCTGTAAAATTATAAAAATTATGGCAACACATGAAAATTGTTATTCATTAAAAACAACCGTATATGGATATATGATGTCGGCAAAACATCACTTTTCGAATTTAAACTGGAAGACTTTGCTTCAAGCCACACGCCGGAAGTCAGTAAGACGATAAAATTGAATACCCTCTATCTTCAAGCCTGTATGTCGGAAGATACATTTATTGCTTCCTCTGCGGACATTCCTAAATATAGATTTGATTTTTTTAATTTGGATGGCAAATTCTTATATTCAAAAGGGGAATATCCTCCTAATGATTTATCTCTGTCAGACATGGCAACAAAAAGATTTTATGATTTTAATTATACAATGACATCCGATTCTAAAATTTTTACTGCTCATTTTTTTACTGATCTTATCGAAATCTATGATATAAAGGGAAATTTGATACGGAGATGTCAGGGACCGAATCAGTATCAACCCAGGTTACGGGAAAAATCTGTCGGAGGAGGAGGACTGTTTTTTAGGCCTGTGCAGGACGAAACATATCAATGCTATTCTTTCTTTAAACCTGTAAATGTAAAAGACGAAATATTTGTATTGTATTTTGGCGATTTATATCAAAATTTTGAAGGTAATAGATGCAGCCGGATTTTAGTTTTTGATACCGACGGAAATCCTCTGCGTATATATAAACTGAAAATTCCCATCATATCTTTTACAGTCGACAGCGAAAAAAGAATAATTTATGGTGTAACAGACAGACCGGAAAAAGAAGAAGATGAATTCAATATCATCAAATATGAATATTAAAATGAACAGAAATATCTTATGCCGCCCGCCACAATCCGGGATGTATCACTTCAAAACCACCGATTTTCATTCCGTCGCATAAGACGGGACAGTGTTCCGGGTAGGCTTTGAATACAAAGGGATATCCTTCTGTAATCTTCAACAACGCTCCACACACATTTTCAATTATTTTCAATCATTTTCAAATGCATTATAGCCTCAGTTACAAGTCTTGGTAACAGGTTATTAGTATTTAATTTTAAGGATGGGAGGAATATTATCCATCATCTAAATGGATTAAAAAAAACGAAAAAATATTTTGGAATAAAAAAAAGTTTATACCTTTGCAGTCCGTTTTATATAATGGATTTAGTATTAAGATAAAGAATAACAACAATTTATGTTAACGATTCAACAGTTAGTAAGTAACGGCAAAGATAGATGGTTATAGAAGATAAGATCGGTATTATTATGAAGGCAGGCGGGTTTGCTGTATTATGGGTGTCAATAGTTACCTGTACGATGTTTCCTGATTTGTTGGGGAATTTTAATTTTCTTACAGAACGGTATAGTTTTGGAAACATTGGACAGGCTTTATTATTCGCACTTGGAGTATATACGTTTGATTTAATGATACAGGTTTTATATGCAGTTGACGGACATCTTAGTAAAATGTTTATTGCCCAGATATTGGGAGGCGTTACAGTTTGTGTACTTGCTATATCTTTCACAAAAAATATGGGAGTATATAATATCTGGCCCATACTGTTTGTCGGCTTGGCAATGATTTACATGAAGACGATTACTTTATGCATGAGTGATAAAACGAAAAAAATCGGTAATCGAAAATCCATAATAACAATAGGAGGCTCATAGAATGGTTGTATTTTGTGTATTATTTGTCATATTGGTTGTTTTTATGTATTTTACGACGAAGTCCCTTTTTTCGGAGATGAGAAAAGTGGAAGCAAGTCTGGGCAAAAAGTATAAACTGGTTTCTGCCGGCAGCATAAAAAAGCATAAAGAGGCTGTTGTCTGGTTGAAAAAAGAATACGAAGGAGAATCTTTTGAGCTGGATGGAGAAACAATAGACAAAAATCAGTATGTATATTTTGTTGTCGACGGCAAATCAATGCGGAGATTCGGTATTGAGAGCGGGGATCTTGTTCTTGTGAAAAAAGATGAAAAAGATCTTTCCATCACTGAGACTTCGATTTTCGTTATTAAAGTATATCCTCCAAAAAGGAATAAGATCGAATACAAACTCCGGAAACCCATTGATTTTTATGATTGTCGGGACGATAGCGAGCAAAAATTCGAGACATGGATAAAAGAACATCGTCTGGATTCGGAGAAACTGAAACATGCAGATATCAGGGAGAAAGTCGATGACTGTAAACGGCGTGGATGCCGGCTATTAGTATCGGAGACAACAAGGAAGAGGAAAGTTCACTATTCATTTCATCCGGAGGACCGGATTTTTGGACAGGTAGAACATGTCATTCAGAATGAAAATGTAGAAATTATAGAAAAAAGATAAAGTAATAATTAAGAAAACATGCCAGGAATTATTGGAAAAAAAGTCGGAATGACTTCTGTGTTTGGGGATGACGGAAAAAACATCCCGTGCACAGTTATTGAGGCTGGTCCATGTGTAGTCACGCAAGTCAAGTCCGTTGAAATCGATGGATATGAAGCGATTCAGCTTGCCTATGACGACAAGAAAGAAAAGAACACCAGCAAGTCGCTGTTGTGCCATTTTAAGAAAGCCGGCACGACACCGAAAAAGAAACTTGTCGAGTTTCCCAACGATTTTGACAGGGAATTGACATTGGGAGAAGCGGTAACGGTCGATCTGTTCAGCGAAGGCGAATGGGTCGATGTAGTTGGAATCTCGAAAGGAAAGGGATTTCAGGGAGTAGTCAGGCGTCATGGTTTTGGCGGAGTGGGCGGTCAAACCCACGGACAGCATAACCGTGGTCGTGCGCCCGGATCAATGGGTGCATCCTCGTATCCATCCAGAGTGTTCAAGGGCAAGAAACTTGCCGGACGCATGGGAGGCGACAGAGTAAAAGTTGTTAATTTAAGAGTGCTAAAAGTTATTCCTGAAAATAACTTGCTGCTGGTCAAAGGTTCTATACCGGGAGCAAAAGGCTCGTATTTGATAATTGAGGGATAAATATTATGGAATTAGCATTATATAAGATCGACGGAAGCGAATCGTCAAAAAAAGTGACCCTTGATGATTCGGTGTTTGGCATTCAGCCGAACGAGCACGTCATGTATCTGGACGTGAAGCAGTATCTGGCAAACAGACGCCAGGGCACGCACAAGGCAAAACAGAGAGCGGAAGTAGCGTACAGTACCAAGAAAATGGGCAAGCAGAAAGGCGGCGGCGGAGCACGTCACGGAAGCATCAAATCGCCGATATATGTAGGCGGAGGGCGCGCTTTCGGACCGGTTCCCAGAGACTACAGCTTCAAGCTGAATAAAAAAGTTAAATCTCTGGCACGCCGGAGCGCACTTTCGGACAAGGTAAAGGAAAACGCAATTATCGTTGTGGAAGATTTTTCGTTTGAAGCTCCAAAAACAAAACAGTTTCTGGAAATAAGCGACAATTTGAAGATTTCGAACAGAAAATTGCTCCTTGTGCTTGGAGAATTAAATAATAATGTATATTTGTCGTCCAGAAATTTACCGAAGGTGAAGGTCGTAATTGCTTCAGATTTGACTACTTATGACATACTGAACGCGTCAAATATAGTCCTTTTGGAAGGTGCAATTGACAAAATTCACACTTTATTTGGTGTTTCTAAACAAGAAAACGTATAAAAATGGAAATATTATTTAAGCCGATAGTTACCGAAAAAATGACGCGTCAAGGCGAAAAATTGAACCGTTACGGTATAGTTGTTGATCGTAGAGCAGACAAGCTGCAAATCAAAAAAGCAGTCGAAGAGTTCTACAAGGTAAATGTGAAAGCGGTTAATACGATGAACTACAAGGGAAAATACAAAAGCCGGTTTACAAAATCCGGATTGCTTGCAGGCCGTACAAACCACTTCAAGAAAGCCATTATTACACTTAATGAAGGTGAACGCATTGATTTTTACAGTAATATCTAAAAGATTATGGGAGTAAGGAAATTTAAGCCGGTTACACCCGGGACAAGAAACAAAGTGATTGGAACGTTCGATGATATTACTTCTAAATCACCGGAAAAAAGCTTGCTTGCGCCCCTGAAAAAAACAGGAGGACGCAATAACACAGGAAAAATGACCATGCGCTACATCGGCGGCGGTCACAAGCGCAGATATCGCATCATCGATTTCAAGCGCGAGAAGGACGGGATGACTGCAACGGTCAGAACCATAGAGTACGACCCGAACCGCAGCGCCCGGATTGCCCTGGTCAGATATACGGATGGCGAAAAACGCTATATCGTAGCGCCCAACGGCTTGAAAGTCGGGCAGAAAATCGTTTCGGGAACCGGAATCGCGCCCGAAGTCGGGAATGCACTGTTTTTATCTGAAATACCTTTGGGAACAGTTGTACACAACATTGAGCTGCATCCGGGGCAGGGAGCAGTAATGGCGCGCAGCGCCGGGTCATACGCTCAATTATTAGCCCGCGAAGGAAGACATGCCGTACTGAAACTGCCCTCGGGCGAAACACGTATGGTACTGGTAACCTGCAAGGCTACTGTCGGTTCGGTATCCAATCCCGATCACAGTCTTGAAATCCACGGCAAAGCAGGCAGGAAACGCTGGATAGGACGCCGCCCAAGAGTGAGAGGCGTTGCAATGAACCCTGTTGACCACCCGATGGGAGGCGGCGAAGGACGTGCCTCAGGAGGACATCCGCGCTCGAGGAAAGGCTTGTTGGCTAAAGGATACAAAACTCGTGATCCGAAGAAAAATTCCAAGAAGTTTATTTTGGAAAGAAGGAAAAAGTAATCACTGAAAATGTTGAAGTAATGAGTAGATCACTGAAAAAGGGACCATATATCGAACCCAAACTGGAAAAAAAAGTAACGGCAATGAACGACGGCGGCAAGAAAAGCGTAGTGAAAACCTGGTCGCGGGCGTCCATGATTTCTCCGGATTTCGTAGGACATACAATTGCCGTGCATAACGGGATTAAATTTATCCCTGTTTATATCACTGAAAACATGGTAGGCCACAAGCTGGGCGAATTTGCGCCCACTCGTACTTTCCGCGGACATTCAGGAAATAGAAAATAATGTATAACACCGAAAATATCTGTAATATATAATGGGTGCAAGAAAAAAAATGATGGCTGAACGGATTAAGGAAGAAAAAAAGGTTACAGCCATAGCCAAATTAAATGACTGCCCGACATCTCCAAGAAAGATGCGACTGGTGGCAGATGTGATTCGCGGCGTCGAAGTAGACCGCGCACTGGATATTTTAAAATACAGTAAAAAAGCCGCTTCCGAACGTTTGGGAAAATTGCTCAAGTCGGCAATCAACAACTGGGAAGCGAAAAACGAAGGCGTAAGCGTGGACAGCGCAAACCTTTATGTTAAAGAAATATTCGTTAATCAGGGAAGAACACTGAAACGCATGCGCCCCGCCCCGAGAGGTCAGGCAGGACGTATCCGCAAACGTTCCAACCACGTTACCGTAGTAGTGGATTCTAAAATCGAAAAAACAGAAGAATAAGTATGGGACAGAAAGTTAACCCGATAGGTAACAGGCTTGGAATTATCCGTGGTTGGGATTCCAACTGGTTCGGTGGAAGAGATTTTTCCACTAAAATTGTCGAAGACCACAAAATTCGTGCATATTTGAATACACGTTTGGCAAAGGCGAATTTATCCAAAATTGTCATTGAGCGTACACTGAAGTTGATTACCGTTACTATTCACAGCGCCCGCCCCGGCACGATTATCGGCAAGGGCGGCGAAATAGTGGACACGCTCAAGGAAGAATTGAAGAAAATCACAAGCAAGGATATTCAGATTAATATCTTTGAAGTGAAGCGCCCCGAACTTGACTCGGTAATAGTGGCTAATAATATTGCCCGTCAGGTGGAAGGACGAATATCCTATCGCCGCGCCATAAAAATGGCTATCGCCTCAACAATCCGCATGGGAGCGGAGGGAATTAAAATCCAGATATCAGGACGTTTGGGAGGAGCCGAAATGGCGCGTTCCGAGACCTACAAGGAAGGACGCATTCCCCTCCACACTTTCCGTGCAAACATCGACTATGCTTTGGGCGAAGCCCTTACCAAAGTCGGCTTGCTTGGAATAAAAGTGTGGATATGCAACGGTCTGGTTTACGGAAAAAGAGACCTCGAACCCAATGTGGGCGTTTCTCCTGCAAATATCGGAGGAGGATACGGAAACCGTGGCGGAGACCGTGATAACAGAGGACGCGGCGACCGCGACAAAAACCGTGGCGGAGACCGCGACCGTGACAGGAATTACGGCGACCGCGACAACAGAGGACGTGGCGGAGACCGCGACAACCGCGGACGCGGAGACAACCGAAATCGCGGCGGCGGCGGAGACAACCGTAACCGTGGCGGTGGCGGAGACAACAGAAACCGCAACGCAGGCGGCGGAGACAGCAGGAACCGTAATGCAGGCGGCGGCGTACGTAAACAAACAAAAAAGTAGTAATTTTTCTTAAAAAAGAATGAACAATGTTACAGCCGAAAAGGACAAAGTATAGAAGGCAACAGAAGGGAAAAATGAAAGGACTGGCTCAGAGGGGTCATGAACCGGCATTTGGCTCGTTTGCCATTAAAGCAACAGACTATGCCTGGATTACCGGAAACCAGCTGGAAGCTGCGCGTCAGGCAATAGTGCGCTACATGAAGCGCGAAGGACAGATTTGGATTCGTGTTTTTCCGGATAAACCGATTACGAAAAAGCCCGCCGAAGTGCGTATGGGCAAGGGTAAAGGAGCTCCCGAAGGATTTGTAGCTCCGGTAACGCCGGGACGTATTCTATTCGAGGCGGACGGAGTACCGTTGGAGGTTGCAAAGGAAGCGCTCAGGCTGGGCGCCCAGAAACTTCCGATTGTTACGAAGTTTGTTGTCAGAAGAGATTATTCCGAATAACTGAATTTAGAGAAATGAAGAAAGCGGAAATAAAGGAGCTTAATACCAAGGATTTGAAGGATAGAGTTCAGTCCGAAAAAGCAGAGTATGTCAGGATGAGACTGGATCATGCCGTTTCTCCTGCCGAAAATACTTCCAATCTGAGGCAGGTGCGCAAGGGAATTGCACGCATGCTGACAGAATTGAGACAACGGGAAATTAACGAACAAAAACAGTGATTTTTCATGGAAAGGAATTTTAGAAAGGAAAGAATAGGGATTGTGGTCAGCAACAGGATGGACAAGTCTATCGTCGTTGCCGAAAAGCGCAAGGTAAAGCACCCTATATACGGCAAGTTTGTCAATAAGACGACAAAGTACATGGCTCACGACGAGAAAAACGAGTGCAGCGAAGGCGATACTGTCCGGATTATGGAAACCCGTCCGTTAAGTAAAAACAAATGCTGGAGATTAGTCGAAATCATAGAAAAAGTTAAGTAAGGATGATACAGCAAGAATCAAGGCTGCAAGTAGCCGATAACAGCGGAGCGAAGGAAGTCCTTTGCATCCGCGTACTTGGAGGAACCCGCAAGCGTTATGCCAGTGTGGGAGATAAAATAGTGGTAAGCGTCAAGGTGGCTATCCCCGGTTCCGACGTCAAGAAAAAGACGGTATCCAAAGCTGTTATAGTCAGGACAAAAAAGGAAATACGCCGCGCAGACGGCTCGTATATCCGCTTTGACGACAATGCATGCGTCCTCCTGAACAGTCAGGGCGAAATTCGCGGCACGCGCATTTTCGGTCCGGTAGCGCGCGAACTGCGTGATAATTACATGAAGATTGTCTCACTTGCCCCTGAGGTATTATAATTATTTGGAGGAAATACAGTATGAGTGTAAAGTTACGTATAAAGAAAGGCGATACGGTAAAGGTTATCGCCGGAGACGACAAAAATGTCAAGGGAAAGGTTCTGGAAGTCTTCCCGAATGATAACAAGGCTATTGTCGAGGGCGTCAATGTTGTGACAAAGCATACCAAGCCGAATGCCAAGCATCCGCAGGGCGCACGGCTGGAACAGGAAGCTCCCATCAACATTTCAAACCTGCAGCTGATTTGCCCCGAAACGGGCAAGCCTACCAGAGTCGGCAGAATGCAGGGCGAAAAACCGGGCAGGGACGGTAAAACCCGTCTGGCTCGCTATTCAAAACAAGCTAAAAAATTAGGTATAATTAAAGTAATAGACTGATGGCTAAGAAAAAAGGAGGAGAGGCTGCCGCAGCGGCGGTAACGCCCAAGGGATATATTCCTACTCTAAAAAAGCAGTACAGGGATGTGATTGTCCCTGCTCTGATGAAGGAATTTGAATACAAAAGCGTCATGCAGGTTCCCAAACTGGAGAAGATAGTTATTAATCAGGGAATCGGAAGCGCGGCGTCCGGCGACGACAAGAAGAAAATTGTCGAGGTAGCCCAGCAGGAACTTTCGACTATCGCAGGTCAAAAGGCTGTGATTACCCGCTCGAAAAAGGACATTTCCAACTTTAAACTCCGCAAGGGAATGCCCATCGGAGTGAAGGTTACGCTCCGCGGAGCGCGAATGTACGAGTTTTTCGAACGCCTGATAGCTATAGCTCTGCCGCGTATCCGTGATTTTAAAGGTATAAACGACAAATTCGACGGACGGGGAAACTATACTCTGGGTATAGAAGAACAGATAATCTTCCCTGAAATAGATATCGACAAGATTTCGAAAATCATGGGAATGGAAATATCGTTTATCTGTTCATCCGATTCCGACAGGGAATCGTATTCTTTGCTCCGTCATTTCGGACTACCATTTAAAAACGCTAAAAAGAACGATTAAGTATGGCAAAAGAATCAATGAAAGCACGCGAAGTCAAACGTGCGAAACTTGTTGAAAAATATGCAGAAAAACGGAAGGCTTTGAAGGACGCCGGCGATTATGAGGGCTTAGCCAAGTTGCCGAAAAATTCAAGCAGAGTCCGCCTGCATAACCGCTGCTCTCTCACAGGACGCCCGAAAGGATATATGCGCCTGTTCGGAATAAGCCGGATACAGTTTCGCGAAATGGCTTCAAACGGTCTGATTCCGGGTGTGAAGAAGGCAAGCTGGTAGAGACGACGGTATCGTTCCGGAGATGATATCAGTTTGATATTCCTTAAACTGATGATTGACAATAATTGTTGAGGGTTTTTTCCTCAATCTTAAGACTTTGAATTTTTGAATCATATTCTGACAATGTGAATGGAAAATTTGGATTGCATGATTGAATGATTATTGAGATTTTTTTTTTGTTGCGTAGAGGCGCCCAATTTCTTGGACGCCTGTACTTTTTAGAGTTAAGAACTAAGGCCTAAGAACTAAGAGTTATGGGTACAACGAAATTTTTTATTTCGGTATGTATTTGCATGTTGTCCCTAAATTCGTTTTATGTATACTATGCGCGGGATGGTTTTGTGATATGAAAACAGCGAATACACAAGGGCGAACACGCAGGTTCGCCCCTACGGTCGTTGTGATATTATCAATATTAGTGGCAACGGTAATCACGGCAACGACAATGATGTAGGGGCGAACCTGTGTGTTCGCCCTGCGTTCAATTCGTAATCAATGCAGCTGAAAAAGGCATCCCCGTACGACCTGAATGTGATGAAACGGTTTCGCAATTCAATATTCGAGCCGGATACGGTGATTATAAAAAGAATTTTATGATAAATCCCCCCGTCACAGAACAAATTAAACGGTATGGGTTTCATATTTAGACAAAAAAAGAGAAGGAAACAATCCTTCTCTCCTTCTAAATTTTTAAGCACTGTGTTAATCCTTTAATCCTGAAAATCCTGATTCAGACAAAAAGCGAAGTTTATGCTTTGCCGACAGAGGGGAAACTTGTGTACGTAAAGAACCGGATGTGGAAAATGTATCATCGTAAAAATACCATTTCTTCGTTCCTGCAGGAACTTGGGTAGTAAATTCAAATTCGTTGTCCATCTCTTTTCCATATACCATGTTCCATCCTTTTTTCAGATGTGCATTCCACTTAAACCATTCAGAGCCCAAACCTGTAATGCTTACATCTCCGTCCGCATATATAAACCTTCCTTCCCAATCTTCAGTTCCATAATAAATATAACCTGTATAAGAATTCGATTTATATGTTCCCAAATACATCTCAGCCACTTTTACATTTGGATTGCTTATCGTTACACCTTCGTCTATATAATAATCATCTTCATCAGCAGGATTATAAAGATATTGGGTGTTGATGTTTGCTGGAAGAGTCAGTGTAAATCCGCCATCGATATAATTGACGCTTACAAGCGGAGCATATCCATTAACCTCTGCTCTAACAGCATCAATTTTCCCATAATAACTTGCCCCGTTTTCAACAACAGCAGTGATTGTGTTGCCCTGTATCCATGCATTTTCTCCGTTTCCATCTTTATCATCATTTTCCTCTTCGTCTTTGCCACAGGAGCATAAAGCTACAACCGTAAACAGGCTAACGAACGCCATCATTAAAAAATTTCTTTTCATTGTACTATTTTATTAATTCAAAATTCCCTTTCTCCTGAAATCCTGTTAATCCTTTAATCCTGAAAATCCTGATTCAGACAAAAAGCGA
>JAISDR010000207.1 GCA_031264645.1 Prevotellaceae bacterium
GACGAAATAAGCATGATTAATTTCGGAATGGGCAGCCCGAATGCGGCAATAATTATGGATCTTTTATCGGCAATAAAGCCAAAAGCAGTCCTTTTTCTGGGAAAATGCGGAACGCTGAAAGATAAAAACAGCCTTGGCGACTTGATTCTGCCTATTGCAGCGATAAGGGGCGACGGAACGTCGAGGGATTATTTTCCGCCGGAAGTTCCGGCTTTGCCGGCCTTCAGCCTGCAAAGGGCTGTTTCCTCAGCTATTATCGATATGGGACTCGACTACTGGACAGGAACTGTTTATACGACCAATCGCAGGGTCTGGGAACATGACGAGGCTTTCAAGGAATACCTGAAAGCTATACGCTGCATGGCAATAGACATGGAAACGGCAACAATCTTCACTGTAGGGTTTGCCAATAACATAACTACAGGAGCTTTACTCTTAACTTCCGACATGCCAATGGTTTCTACAGGAATCAAAACTGCCGAAAGCGACAGGGAAGTTACGGAAAAATTCGTAGATACCCACGTCAAAATCGGCATGGAAGCTCTTACGCTCATTAAGTATGACGAACATTTTAATAAACATCTAAAATTCTAAATATTATGCATATAGCTATAGCCGGAAATATCGGTAGCGGGAAAACTACTCTGGCAACTCTGCTCGCCCGTCACTATGAATGGGAAATTATGTACGACGAGGAAGAAGGAAATCCGTATCTCTCGGATTTTTATCAGGATATGAGACAGTGGTCTTTTAATTTGCAGATATACTTTCTTCACCGGCGATACAGGGATATTCTGGATATCCGGAAGAAGAGCAATTCGGTTATACAGGATCGTACAATCTACGAGGATGCGTGCATTTTTGCGCCCAACCTGCTCGGTATGGGACTGATGTCGCCAAGAGATTTTGAGACATACAAATCTCTGTATGACTTGATGATGACTCTGGTCTCTCCGCCTTCTTTGCTGATATACCTGAAAGCTTCCGTCCCTACTCTTGTAAAGCAGATTCAAAAAAGGGGACGCGAATACGAAAGCAGTATCCGTATTGATTATCTGCAAAGTCTGAACGACAAGTACGACCAGTGGATCGAAAGTTACAGGGATAAATTTTTAGTTATCAATGTAGATACTATTAATTTCTCGGAAAACTCCGAAGACCTCAGTATTGTGATAGACAAAATCAATGCACAGACAAATGGACTGTTTTAGTACCTGTTCTTTCAAAATAACGCGAAAAACTGTAATGCAAAATGGTTTGTGTCGGGACTGCCCGCACTTGTCCTGAAGGAATAATTAAACTTGAAATGAAAATTTTTTAGTGGGAAATAGTTAATTCCGACGATATAGCTGGCTTGGCGGGTTTCCTTCACCGATACATCTCTCTGGAAATAATCGTATTTTAGCAGGGCCTGGACTTTGGGATGGACGAAATATCCCGCGACAGCATAATAACCCTCGCTGAGCATATCTCCCGTAATGCCGTAAATGTATTCGCCTCTGACAAGCAGCCTGTTATTGTCATATCTTGCACCGGTTCCAGTACGTACGCGCCTGAAAGTTTCGCCCTTCGGTCCCGTCGTGCCATAATAATGCGACGCCGACAGGCTTATTTCCTTTACGGGATGGGCGATAACCGTACCTGAGAAATCTTTCCACCTGTTATTGTCCAAAACGTTAATTCCGTTTCCATTAAAAATCCCCACCGAATATTCAAACAGGCTGTAATCCCTTACGGGTAAAAATTTTCCATAGAAACAGACTCCAATATCCCGTCCGCTTGCCGAAATCCCCGACACATCGCTGTATCCGCACAGTCCGCTTATAACCATCGAATTATCGACCATTTCGTAAGCATACGCGCTATACGGGTTTTCGAGTGAAAACGGAATTTTGAACTCTCCTGCCCGTATGCTGAAGGCGTCTGTCGCACGCCAGTTTGCATAAACGTCCAGTATTCTGGGATTGCCTGCAAATTCCACGTGAATACGATAATCGACTGACGGCGAAACTGTCCCCTTGAAATCAATACGCGCGCGCCGTATATCAAATCCGTTGGCGCCTTCGTCCGCGTCACTGTACTGCCAGCGCATGTTGACGATTCCCGAGATTCTGCCGGACAAGCGTGCAAGAATATTTTCAGTGTTTTCGACACGTTTTTCAATCCCGTCCTGAGCTTTCAGTTCCCTCGTGAACGGTGAAAATATCATTATCAGGCAAATCCATCTCGCTTTTAAGTATATCCTGTTCATATTCAAATAATCTTATGTTATGTCTGTCCCTGTTTTCGGACAGCGTTTAATTTACGGTGTATCAATATCGCCGTATTCGTTTGCAAAATTACACTTTTTTCCCAAACCGGAAAAAGCGTGCGTCAGCCAACTCTTAGTTCTTAACTTTTAGTTCTTAACTCTAAAAGCGCCCCGGCGGAGAACCGTCGGGGCGCATACAAAACCAATAATTACACTATAAAATTACACTATAACGGATATTCTTCGAATGCGTAAAGTATAGTTGACAGGTATCGTTCGCCTGTGTCGGGCAGTACTGCGACGATAGTTTTTCCCCTGTTTTCGGGCAGTAAAGCCAGGCTTGTTGCAGCATAAGCCGCTGCGCCCGATGATATTCCGACCAGCAATCCTTCGGTTTTAGCCAGTTCGCGGCTTGTACGGATAGCGTCGTCGTCGGACACCGTGATAATCCGGTCGACAACTTCGCTTTTGTAATTGCGCGGAACGAATCCGGCGCCGATACCCTGTATCTTGTGCTTGCCGGGCTTGCCGGTGGAAAGCACGGGGGAATCAGCCGGTTCGACCGCGATGATTTCCACTTTGGGATTCAGTTCCTTCAGTCGCTGACCGGCGCCGCTGACAGTTCCGCCAGTCCCCACTCCGGAGATGAGGATATCGACCTTCCCGTCGGTATCCCGCCAGATTTCCTCGCCTGTCGTTTTGTAGTGGACGGCAGGATTCGAGGGATTGTCAAACTGCTGCAGGATAACAGCTCCCGGAGTTTCGTCGCGCAAAGCTCCGGCTTTTGCTATCGCGCCCTTCATTCCCTCGCTTCCGGGGGTTAGCACCAGGGTTGCGCCCAGGGCTTTCAGCAGGTTGCGACGTTCGAGGCTCATGGTTTCGGGCATCGTGAGGATAAGCCTGTATCCTTTGGCTGCCGACACGAAAGCCAGTCCGATGCCAGTGTTTCCGCTGGTCGGCTCGATGATTGTTACACCGGGTTTTAAAATCCCGTTCGCCTCCGCATCTTCCACCATAGCCAGAGCTATGCGGTCCTTGACGCTGCCCGCAGGATTGAAGTACTCAAGCTTTGCAAGCAAACGGGCGTCAATCGACTTGGACTTTCCATAAGAAGAAAGTTCGAGGAGCGGAGTGTTTCCGATTAAATCGGTCAAATGTTGAAAAATTTTTGCCATAATTATACTGTTTTAATTGAACATTTAATTGTGCAAAAGTACTATACAATTTTATATTGTGAAATAGCATATTTGTGGTATTTTTGCGGTCGAAAATATTTTAACAATGCGAGAATTTATTATAGCAGACAATCAGGATATTACCTGTGAAGGGACTGTTTCCCTGCTTGGGCGGCTGCTCATTGCCGACACGATTATTAAGGTTTCGAACCGGAAAGAGCTGATGGAAGAGCTGGCAAACTGTCCGAATGCGGCAGTTATTCTGGACTATACTCTGTTCGATTTCTCGGATTCACAGATGATGAACGCAAGGCAGAGGTATCGCGATTCCATCTGGCTGCTGTTTTCCGACGAGCTGTCGAAACACTTTCTCCGTCAGGCGCTCATGTCCGGAAATCTGTTCGGCGTGGTAATGAAAAACGATTCGATGGACGATATAATCACCGCCCTGAAATATACGGCAAACGGCGAGGCTTACCTCTGCGAGCTTGCGGCGAACGTGCTTCGCGAGGAAGTGCCGGAACAGATATCCGACAGGCTGACGTCAAGCGAACGGCTTGTTCTGCACGAAATTGCCCTGGGTAAAACAACCAAGGAAATTGCATACGAACAGACCCTCAGTTTCCATACCATCAATACGCACCGGAAAAATATTTTCAGAAAACTTGAAGTAAACAACGTGCACGAAGCAATAAAGTATGCCCTGCGCGCCGGAATAATCGATACCTCGGAATATTATATATGATACAGAATAAATCGCTCAAATCGCTTAATACCTTTGGATTCGAAACAGTGGCGCGCTATTTTTCAGCGCCCGATTCGACCGATAAAATCGAAAAACTGCTGGAAGAGGTTCAAAAGAACGATATCCCCGTATTTATACTTGGAGGAGGCAGCAATGTCGTCTTTTCCAAAGATTTTGACGGGCTTGTAATGTGTCCGCAAATCAAGGGAATGGAGACTGTCGACGAAAACGGCGAACATGTTTTGCTAAAGGTCGGAGCGGGCGTCGCGTGGGACGATCTTGTGCGTTATGCAGTGGAAAACAGGCTGGGAGGACTTGAGAATCTTTCGGCAATACCGGGCAATGTCGGAGCGTCGCCCGTGCAGAACATCGGGGCATACGGGGCGGAGGTGAAAGACTCGATCGTTTCCGTAAACGGGATATTCGTAGAAGACGGCTCGCGCTTTTCTCTCGAAAACGGCGAATGCAGGTTTGCATACAGAAACAGTATTTTCAAGAATGAACTGAAGGGGAAAACAGTCGTTACCCACGTTGTTTACAGGCTTTCCAAAAATCCCGTGTTCAAACTTGATTATGGAAATCTGAAAAGCGAACTTCAAAAATACAGCGAGGTTAATCTGCATAACATACGCAAGTCGCTTGTCAGTATTCGCGCCGACAAACTGCCCGATCCCGGGGTGCTTGGCAACGCCGGCTCGTTCTTCAAAAACCCTGTGGTCGAACAGCGGGAAGCGAAAAGGCTGCTGGAACTGTTCCCGTCCATGCCGGTCTATCCTGCCGATTATTCGGACATTTCCACCGGCAAAGTCAAGCTGTCCGCCGGCTGGCTGATAGAAAGCTGTTCGCTGAAGGGATACCGCGAAAACAGCATAGGCGTGCATCATAAACAGGCTTTAGTGCTTGTAAACTACGGGGGAGGAACGGCTGCCGAACTGATTCGCTTTTCGCAGATGGTACAGAATAAGGTTCATGAAAAATTCGGCGTCAAAATAGAAACGGAAGTCAATATAATATAAGGTATGACAGAGAAAATAATTGAAATAAATGGCGTCGAGCCTGTGGATATTTACGGAGCAAACAATGTTTTCTTCAATTCGATAGCGGCAAAATATCCCGAACTGAAAATAGTGGCGAGAGGAAATATCATTAAACTCTCGGGAATCGAAAGCGATATCAATGATTTCGAAAGCAAGTTCGTCGCGCTTGTCGAGTATCTCGAAAATTACGGCGCGGTAAATCATTCAGTCATAGACCGCATATATTCCAGCGAAAAGCCGGCGCCCGGAAAGGACGACAATGTAATCCTGTTCGGAAACAGCGGACGGGTAATAAGGGCAAGGACTTATAACCAGCAGCGTCTGGTGGAACTGTACGAAAAAAACGACCTCCTGTTTGCCACGGGTCCTGCCGGCTCGGGAAAAACTTACACGGCTATCGCCCTCGCCGTACGCGCATTAAAGAACAAAGAGGTTAAAAGAATTATCCTTACGCGACCTGCTGTCGAAGCCGGCGAACGGCTCGGATTCCTCCCTGGAGACATGAAGGAAAAGTTAGACCCATATCTCCAGCCCCTGTACGATGCTCTGAATGACATGATTCCTCCACGAAAACTCCAGTCGTACGTGGAAGAGGGAATCGTGCAGATCGCCCCCCTGGCTTACATGAGGGGCAGAACGCTTGACAATGCTTTTGTCATACTCGACGAAGCCCAGAATACAACTCTCAATCAGATAAAAATGTTCCTTACCCGAATGGGAAACAATGCAAAATTCATTGTCACGGGAGATATTACGCAAATAGACCTGCCCCGGAAATCCGATTCCGGTCTCTCCCAAGCCATGTCCCTGCTGAAAAATATCAAAGACATAGCCTCCATCGAGTTCGACGTATCGGATATAGTCAGACACAGACTGGTCAAGCAAATCGTGGAAGCGCTCGACTTCTCTTAAGTTAAGAACTAAGAGTTTCTGGTTCTCCACTTTGGCTCCTAACGATGGTGAGGAAAGGCGTCTTAAAATAATATTCTGTATTATTGCATTACAATTAATATAAAAATTATTACTACATTTGCGGCATTAATTGAAAATCAATCATGAGGAAAAAAGGACATAATAGAAGTACTTACAACAGCCTTTCAAGATTCGCACCGTGCTTCCAGAAGCTTCTGGAAACCTGTCAGGGGCGTCTTCATGACTTTGATATGGCATATTTCGCTTTGAATACAAAAATAATATTGAGCCGCGTATGATGTATAATGGAGAAAAGGAAAAAGAGATCGGGGAAATGGCGTATCAGCAGCAGCAGCTGGCAGCGCTTGCAAAAGAGGACGCCTCTGCCCGAGTGCGCATGATGGCGGTAAAAAAACTGACTGATCAGGCTATGCTTGCCGA